>DASQXT010000423.1:0-5890 GCA_035639575.1 Geodermatophilus sp. | reverse complement strand
GTGGCGGGGGGCAAGGGGGTCCTCAATCCATCGCGTCGCCGGGCGTCTGCCCGGCCGGCGGCAGCGGGCGGCGGACCACGGGGCGCACCTTGCGGGCGGCGTCCAGCCGCTCGGTGTAGCTGGCCGCGTTGCCGCGGATGTGCTGCAGGTCCTCGTCCCGGGCCTGCCGGATGACCTTGGCGGGGACGCCGGCGACGAGCGAGCCCGGCGGCACCTGCGTGCCCTGGGTGACGACGGCGCCGGCGGCGACGATCGAGCCCGCGCCGATGTGCGCGCCGTTCATGACGACGCTGCCCATGCCGACCAGGACGTCGTCGTCGACGCGGGCGCCGTGCAGGACCACGCGGTGCCCGACGGTCACCCCGCGGCCCACGACGAGGGGGAAGCCCGGGTCGGAGTGCAGGGTGCAGCCGTCCTGGATGTTGGAGCCCTCGCCGATCTCGATCACCTCGGCGTCGGCGCGCGCGACCGCGCCGTACCAGATGCTGGACCGCGGGCCCATCGTCACGGCGCCGACGACCACGGCCGTCGGCGCGACGAAGGCGTCGTCGTCGATCTTGGGGGACCCGAACGGCAACTCGGCGATGTAGTTCTCGGCCACGGGCGTCAGCACAGCACAAGCCGGTCGCGGCCGCACGGGTCGCCCGCGCGGCAGGATGGCCGCCGTGACGCTGCCGACCGACCTGCCGGTGCGGGCCTTCGCCGACCAGGCCGCGCTGGAGGAGTGGCTGGACGCCGAGCACGCGACGACGCCCGGGCTGTACGTGCGACTGGCCAGGAAGGGCTCCGGCGTCCCCTCGGTGACCTACGCCGAGCTGGTCGAGTCGGTGCTCTGCTTCGGCTGGATCGACGGGAGGTCGCAGCGCCTGGACGAGACCTCCTACCTGCAGCGGATCACCCCGCGCCGGCCGCGCAGCGTCTGGTCGCAGAAGAACGTGGCCGCGGTCGAGGCGCTCACCGCCGCCGGCCGGATGCGCCCGGCCGGACTGGTGCAGGTAGAGGCGGCGCGGGCCGACGGCCGGTGGGAGCGCGCCTACGCCGGGCCGGCCACGATCACGGTCCCCGACGACCTCGCCGCCGCGCTGGCCGCCGAGCCCGCCGCCCAGCAGGCCTTCGGCGCCCTCGACGGCCGCAACCGCTACGCGGTCCTGCACCGGGTGGCCACGGCCGCCACCCCGCAGACCCGCGCCCGCCGGATCGCCGCCCTCGTCACGATGCTCGCGGAGGGACGGCGTCCGTACTGACCTGCGGTCGCTCGGCCCAGAACTGCGCGTCGCGCCGGCGCCACAGCAGCATGAGGACGACGCCCGCGGCCATGATGACCACGCCGATGACCAGCGGCGGCCCGAGCCCCAGCCAGGCCGCGCCGGTGTAGCTGTTCGCCGGGTCGGCGAGGTCGCGCACCGAGAGCACGAGCAGCCAGACCAGCATCCCCGCACCCGCCAGCGGCCCGACGCCGAGCAGCAGCAGGTCGCGCAGGCTGCGGGTCAGGCGCCGGCGGAAGTACACGGCGCAGGCGATGCCGGTCATGGCGTAGTACAGCGCGATGAGCAGCGAGAGCGCGGTGATCGAGTCGAACAGCGCGTTCTCCGACAGCGCGCTGACGCCGAGGTACCAGGCCACCGCGATGCCGGCGACCCACCAGGTGGAGACGTCCGGCGTGCGGTGGCGCGGCGAGATCGACCCGAACCGGGCCGGCAGCGCCGCGCGCCGGGCCATCGACAGCGCGGTGCGGGACGCCGGGATGATCGTCGTCTGGGTGGAGGCGATCGCCGAGGTGGCGACGGCGAGCAGCACCACCCAGTCCCAGCCGCCGAGCACCCGCTCGGACAGCAGCGCGAACACCGCCTCCTCCTCGTCGGCGTTCGCGGCCAGCCAGCTCGTCCCGGCGAAGCAGACGACGGCGACCGCGACCCCGAGGTAGGTGAGCAGCAGGACGACGGTCGAGAGCACCCCGGCCCGGCCGGCGGCGCTCCCGCGCGTCTCCTCGGTCAGGTTGACCGCCGACTCCCAGCCCCAGTACGCGAAGACGCCGAGCAGCAGCCCGCCGGTCAGCGCCGCGCCGCCCGCCCCGGACGGGTCCAGCCAGGACCACTGCGGCGTCAGCGCGCCGAAGGGGCTGTCCCCGCGCAGCCCCCGCACCAGCGCCACGACGGCGAACACCGCCAGCGCCACCGTCTGGGCGACGATCAGCCCGTTCTGCACCCGCGCGGACAGCTCCGTGCCCAGCACGCACAGCGCCGCCATGACCAGGACGAGCAGCACGGTCAGCCCCAGGACGACCGGCGTCGAGGACTCCCAGCCGTCCAGCCCCACCGCGAGCAGCGTGAACCGGACGCCGACCTCCGCCAGTGACCCCACCACCAGGACGCCGGTCATCGCGATCGCCCAGCCGCCGATCCAGCCGGCCCACGGGCCCATCGCCCGGGTGACCCAGGAGAACGTCGTGCCGCAGTCCGGGTCGGCCCGGTCCAGGGCGGCGAACGCGGCCGCGATCAGCAGCATCGGCACGAACGAGACGAGCAGGACCCCGGGGGCGTGCACGCCGACCAGCGCCACGATCGGCCCGATCACCGCGGCGAGCGAGTAGGCGGGGGAGGTCGCGGCCAGGCCGACGACGAGGGCGTCGCCGAACCCGATCGCATCGGGGCGCAGGGTGGGCGGGGACTCCGCGGGCGCGGTCACGGCGCGCGACGCTACGGCTCCCGGCCCAGCCGGGCGCCGGCCCCCTGCATCCGCCGCGAGCGGCGGACAGGGGGTCCTCCTTCAGAGGATGCGGCGCGCCCCGACGTAGTCGCCGATGTCCACGCTGGTCACGGCCACCGGCTGGCTGAAGGTGCGGGCGTGCACCATCTTCCCGTTCCCCAGGTAGATGCCGACGTGGTAGACGGGCGAGCCGAAGAACACCAGGTCACCGGGCAGCAGCTCGCTGCGGGAGACGGCCGTGCCCATCTGCGACTGGGCGCGGCTGGAGTGCGGCAGGGAGACACCGGCGGCGGCGTAGGCGTAGCTCGTCAGACCCGAGCAGTCGAAGCCGTCGGGGCCGGTGCCGCCCCAGACGTAGGGGTCGCCGACCTGCGCGAGCGCGGCCTCGAGGACGGCGCCGACGTCCCCGCTGGGCGCGGCGGCCACGACCGCGCCGACGTCGGCGGTCAGCGCCGGGCCGGCGACCGCGGTGCGGACGGCGGCCTGCTCGGCGGCCGACAGGCTCGCGTAGTCGCTCTCGTACTGCTGCTGACGCGCCTGCACCTCGACCCGCTGGCGCTGCAGCTCGTCGAGCGACGCGGTGGCCTGCGCGGCGGCGGCGTCGGCGTCGGCCCGGGCCTGCTCGGCGGTGCGCTGCGCGATCGACACCTCGGCCAGCAGGCCCTCGGTGTGCGCGGCGATGAGGTCCAGCGTGGTCATCTGCTGGACGACGTCCGCCGCGGAGTCCGACGTCAGGAACGCGGCCATCCGGGACTGCGTCGTGCCGGCGCTCTGCGCGATGGCCGCCAGCTGCGGGCCGTAGCCGGCGAGCACGGCCTCGGCCTGGGCCGCCCGCGCGGCGGCGTCGGCCGCGGTCTGCTGGTGCGCGGCCACCGTGAGCTCGGCCTCGTGCACCTGCTCGTCGAGGGTGGCCAGCTGCTTGCTGGTCTCGGCGACCAGCCGCTGGGCGTCGTCCGCGGACGCCGGCGTGGCGCTCGCGGTCGCCGGGGTCAGCAGCACGGCGACGGTGGCGGTGGCGGCCAGGGCGGCGCGCGACCAGCGCCGGCTCGTCGTCCGGTTGCGGCCCATGTCCGGCCCCCTCTCGCCGCGCCCCGCCCCGGGAGGGGGCCGGTGTTCCATGCGCGTGAGCACGCACCGTAAGGACACGACGCCAACGGGTAGGGGGCGGCGCGCGGGCCGCCGACCGGGGGACGCACCTCAGTCGTCACAGCGGTACCGAGGGTCCCGTGCGCCGCGGGAGGGCCGGCTACCGGCGACGGGGCGGGGCGGAGCCCGAGGGGGTGCGGTCGGGCGCGAGGGGGACCAGCAGGTCGGCCACCGCGCCGGTCACGAAGGAGTAGACGGCCTTGCCGCCGAGGTCGACGACCTGGTCGCGGCGCGACCACGTCCACGGCGGCGAACCGACGCCGGTGGCGTTCTCCAGGGTCTGGTCGGTGGCCAGCCGGACCGAGGTGTGCCAGGCCGAGGCACGCCAGCCGCGCAGCCCGCTGGCCGACCAGACGCCGCGCAGTGCGCCGACGAGCGCGCCGGTGCCCCAGTGCATGAGGTGGTTGCGCACGAGCGGGCGCGCGGACCCGGGCAGGCGGCGGCGGGTGGTCAGCGCGGTCAGGGTGCGCGCCGGCACGTAGGAGTCCGGGCGGTGGGTCACCGACTGCTCGACCTGCTCGGCCAGCGTCATGGCCGCGGTGCCGGCCAGGCCGGCGAGGGCACCCCGGAGGGCAGCGCGTCCCAGCATGGGTCGGCCCTACCCGGGCAGGTGTGCGGAGGAACCGCGACCCGGCCCCGCGGTTGCGGGAGCCGGGTCGGGTGACGTGCGGGAACGGCCACCTCCCGGGGCCCCGCGCCGAGCCTGCGGGCGCGGGGAGAGGTGGTCCTCCTTCAGCCGGCGAGCGGCTCGGGGGCGTCGAGGCCGTCGACCATCTGCAGGTCGCGGACGATGGCGGAGAGCTCGACGGCGGTCCACGGCTCGCAGCAGTCGCAGCCGTCCTCGCGGTAGCTCACCAGGCCGAGCAGGCCCCGGGACTGGTCCTCGGCGATCGCCAGGCTGCCGGCTGAGGGGTGGCGGTGGCAGGCGCAGCCGGAGGCGCACACGCCCAGGCCCCAGCCGGAGACCACGACGGCGTTCCCGTCGTCCCACACCCTGCCGACCTGGAAGACCGACGGCTTCTGCGTCCTGGTCACGGACCCTCCCCTCACCGGTCCGGCTGTGCCGGAGCCCGTCCGTTGGCGAGCGGAGAGTCTCGTTCCGCTCGGTGCACGTCTCGGCGTGCGTGCGGGGTGGTGGAGTCGAGTCCTCCCCGATCCCGCGAGACAGACCGTAGGCGTTCGGACGCAGAACGTCACGACGCCATGCACCAGACGTGTGACGGACCGGTCGCCCCGTCCCGCGAGTCCCACGGGTACCACCCGTACGGGTCCGAGCGGTCGCGTCACCAGGGCAGGAAGTCCTCCCTCAGCTGGCGGGCGACACCGAGCTCATGTTGAAGTCCGGCACCCGCACGGCGGGCATCGCGGCGCGGGTGAACCAGTCGTTCCACTCGCGGGGCAGCGTGCGCTCGGTGCGCCCGGCCTGGGTGATCCGGCCGAGCAGGTCGACCGGCGACTCGTTGAACCGGAAGTTGTTCACCGCGCCGGTCACCTCGCCGCCCTCGACCAGGAACACGCCGTCGCGGGTGAGCCCGGTGAGCAGCAGCGTCTGCGGGTCGACCTCGCGGATGTACCAGAGCGTCGTCAGCAGCAGCCCGCGCTCGGTGCCCGCGACCATCTCGTCGAGGGACGCCGTGGCGCCGGGCTGCTCGAGGACCAGGTTGTCGACGGCGGCCACCGCGGGCGCCGTCGTCCGCAGCGCCCAGGCGCGCGGCCGGACCAGGTTGGCCAGGACGCCGTCCTGGATCCAGGTGACCGCGGGGGTGGCCATGCCGTTGTCGAACACCGACGCCGTGCCCGAGGAACCGCCGACCACCTGGAACGGGCAGGCCTCCAGGCCGGGCTCGAACGGGTCGCTGCGCAGCGTCAGTGGCAGCGCGGCCAGCCGCTCGCCGACGCGGTTACCGCCGCCGGGCCGGGCGTAGACGTTGCGACCCTCGTCGGCGTCGCGGGCGCCGGACGAGATGAACATGTACACCATCAGGTCGGCGACGGCGGACGGCGGCAGCAGCGTCTCGTACCGCCCCGCTGGCAGC
This sequence comes from Geodermatophilus sp., assembly GCA_035639575.1. Classification (GTDB taxonomy): domain Bacteria; phylum Actinomycetota; class Actinomycetes; order Mycobacteriales; family Geodermatophilaceae; genus Geodermatophilus. The sequence goes on along the minus strand of DASQXT010000423.1, from coordinate 2 downwards.
TC
>DASQXT010000422.1:0-8615 GCA_035639575.1 Geodermatophilus sp. | reverse complement strand
GTCGGGCGGCTCGGGCGTCGTCGTCCTGCCGTGTGGTGCCGGTAAGACGCTGGTCGGCGCCGCGGCGATGGCCGAGGCCAAGGCGACGACGCTGATCCTGGTGACCAACACCGTCTCCGGGCGGCAGTGGAAGCGCGAGCTCATCGCCCGCACCTCGCTGACCGAGGAGGAGATCGGCGAGTACTCCGGGGAGCGCAAGGAGATCCGCCCGGTCACCATCGCGACCTACCAGGTGATCACCACCCGCCGGAAGGGCGAGTACCGGCACCTGGACCTCTTCGACGCGCAGGACTGGGGCCTGATCGTCTACGACGAGGTGCACCTGCTGCCCGCGCCGATCTTCCGGCTCACCGCCGACCTGCAGTCCCGCCGCCGGCTGGGCCTGACCGCCACGCTGGTGCGCGAGGACGGCCGGGAGGACGACGTCTTCTCGCTGATCGGCCCGAAGCGCTACGACGCCCCGTGGAAGGACATCGAGTCCCAGGGCTACATCGCGCCGGCCGAGTGCATCGAGGTCCGGGTGTCGCTCGACGACGAGGAGCGGATGACCTACGCGGTCGCCGAGCCCGAGGAGCGCTACCGGATCGCCGCGACCGCGACCTCGAAACTGCCCGTGATCCGGCGGGTGCTCGACCGGCACCCCGACGAGCAGAAGCTGGTCATCGGCGCGTACCTCGACCAGCTGGACGAGCTCGGCCGGGCGCTCGACGCCCCGGTCATCCAGGGCTCGACCACCAACCGGGAGCGGGAGAAGCTCTTCGACGCCTTCCGCGCCGGGGAGGTCAAGACGCTGGTGGTGTCCAAGGTCGCGAACTTCTCGATCGACCTGCCGGAGGCCGCGGTCGCCGTCCAGGTGTCGGGGACCTTCGGGTCGCGGCAGGAGGAGGCCCAGCGGCTGGGCCGGGTGCTGCGCCCCAAGGCCGACGGCCGGCAGGCGCACTTCTACACCGTGGTCAGCCGCGACACCCTCGACGCCGAGTACGCCGCCCACCGGCAGCGCTTCCTGGCCGAGCAGGGCTACGCGTACACGATCGTCGACGCCGCCGACCTGGCCGGCCCGGGTGAGGTCAACGGCCCCGACTGGGTGGACGAGCCGGCCGACTGACACCAGAGGCGCCTTCGAGGGCTCCGTGAGGAGGCTCCAGCGCACGGCTCCGCTCGGCGTGGGGCCGACGCACGCCTCCCTCGGCTGCTCAGGCGGTGAGTGCGACTGCACTCACCGCCTGAGCGGGCCGGGACCATCGACCTCCTGCGTCGGGCCGGGGAGGACTCGGCAGGTCCGGTCCGGTGCAGGGACAGCAGCACCGTGCCGGGACACGCCGGCGCCCGCCCGGCTCCGCTCAACCCGGGGACGCCGCATGGCCGCGGTGCGACCCGGAGGGTCGCTGGGTGACCGTCCACGCGGCGATCTGCGCCCGGGAGCGGAAGCCCAGCCGGGTGAGGATCTGCTCGACGTGCGACTCCGCCGTCCGCGGTGAGATGACCAGCCGCGCGGCGATCTGCCGGTCGGTCAGCCCCTGGGCGACCAGGTCGGCCACCTCCTGCTGGCGGCGGGTCAGCGGGCCGGACGGCGGGCGCGTCGGCGTCCCCGCCGCCGGCCCCTCCCCCAGCGCCAGCGCGACCGCCGAGGCCCGCTGCAGAGCGCTGCCCTCGGCGTGCCGGGCGCCCCACCCCTGCTCGCCCAGGGCGGAACGGGCCACCGTCGTCCAGCGGTCGTCCACCGCGGTCAGCGGCCCCGGTAGCCGCGCAGGGACCGACCGCCAGACCGCCTCGGCAGCGCCGGCCAGCCGAGCGGCCGTCTCGGCGTCCCCACGGGCGGCCGCGGTCCAGCCGAGGGCGGTCACGCAGAGCGCGACGCCGCTGCGGTCGTCGACCTCGCGCATGAGTCGCAGCGCCTGCTCCTCGAGCCGCGTGGCCGCCGCCGGGTCGCCGGCGGCCAGGCGCACCAGGCCCTGCCCCCAGAGGGCGTGGGACCGGGTCCACGGGTCGTCGGCACCGGCGAGGCTCGTGCCGAAGGCCGCGTCGGCGGACCCGAGGTCGCCGGCGAGCAGGGCGACCACCCCGACGTCGGCCCAGCAGAACGCGCCGGCCCGCGCTCCGGCCAGCTCGTGCTCCGCGGCCGCGGCGCGCAGCAGGCCGTCGGCCTCGGCCAGGTCCGCACGGAACAGCGCCGCCTGGCCGAGGTACTGGGTGGCCAGCGCGCCCACCTCCGGCAGGTCCAGCGCCCGCGCGTCCCGCAGCGCCTCCTCCAGCAGCGGGACGGCGGTGTCCGGGTCGGTCGCGACGAGGGCGAGGTAGCCGGCGACGACCAGCCCCCGCGCCCGCTCGGGGCAGGGGGACGGCACCGCCCGCAGCAGCAGGTCCAGCCATCGCCGTCCCTCGCCGAGGTGCCCGCGGGCCGCCCAGTACAGCCAGGCGTCGGCGGCGGTCGCGAGCCCGGCCGCCTCCTCCCCGGGCGTGCGCAGGCAGTGCTCCAGCGCCGGGGCGAGCTCGCCGTGCACCCAGGCCAGCCGGTCGAAGGCGGCGACCTGCCCGGGGCCGAGGAACTGCGCGGCCGCATCGGCCACCAGCCGGGCGCACCAGTCGCGGTGCCGCCGGCGCACGGACTCCGCCTGCCCGGAGGCCTCGAGCAGCTCGCGGCCGAAGGCCCGGACGGTCTCCAGCATCCCGAACCGGCTCCCGGCACCGTCCCGGACGACGGTGAGCAGGGAGGCGTCGACCAGGCCGCCGATCCCGTCGAGCAGGTCCTCCTCCGGCAGCCCGTCGTCCGCGCACACCGCCTCGACGGCCGCCAGGTCGACGTCCCCGGCGAAGACCGCGGCGCGCGCCCACAGCAGCCGCTCCCGGTCGCCGAGCAGGTCGGCGCTCCACTCCATCGTCGCCCGCAGCGTGCGGTGCCGGTCCGGCCCCGCGGGCCCGGACCGGCGCAGCAGCCCGAAGCGGTCGTCGAGCCGGTCCAGCAGCTCGGCGGGGGTGAGCGTCCGCAGCCGGACGGCAGCCAGCTCGATCGCCAGGGGGATGCCGTCCAGCCTCCGGCACAGCTCGGCGAGGGTGTCGTCGTCCGCCGGGGTCAGCACCAGGTCGGGCGCCGCCGCCCGGGCCCGCTGCGCGAGCAGCGCCACCGCCTCGGAGCCCGCACCGACCGGCAGCGGCGGCACCGCGAGCAGCGCCTCTCCCGGCAGGTCCAGCGGCGTCCGGCTCGTGGCCAGGACCGACAGGCCGGGGCAGGCGGACGTGAGCGCGTCGAGCAGGACGGCGCAGGCGTCGCGCAGGTGCTCGCAGTTGTCGAGCACGAGCAGCACCTGCCGCTCGCCGAGGACGTCGGCCAGCGACGCCGGGAGCCAGCGACCCGTGCTGTCCCGGACGTCGAAGGCGGCCGCCACCTGCGCCGCGGCGAGCGCGGGGTCGGCGACCGCGGTGAGGTCGGCCAGCGCGACCCCGTCGGGGAACGACCGGTGCAGCTCGTCGGCGGCTCGCAGGGCCAGCCGGGTCTTGCCCACCCCGCCCGGCCCGACCAGCGTCACCAGCCGCGACTGCGCCAGCAGCTCGCGCACCCGGCCCAGCTCGGCCCGCCGGCCGACGAACGAGCTGCGCTCGGCCGGCAGCCGGGACCCCGTCGCGGAGGCTGCCCGCCGCACCATGGCCGGGGACCGTAGCGGCCGGCTACGGGTGCGCGGGAGGACCCGTACCGCCCTCCGGGAGATGCCCGCTGTGCCTCCCGGCCGCCGGCGGCAACGTGGCTGCGTGGGCGAGCGGCGGCACGGGGAGAGCGGGCTCTTCCTCGTGCAGTTCCACAGCTGCCCGCCGTCGGTGGCCGACGCGGTGGAGATGCACCGCGCCCTCCGCCGGGCGGTGACCCGGCTCGGCGCGGCCGGGACGGCGATCCACTGGTGCACCGCCTGGCTGCTCCCCGACGAGTGCCGGTGCCTGTGCCTGGTGCAGGCGGCACGGGAGGCCGACGTCGTCCTCGCCCGCGACCTGGCCGCCCTGCCCACCGCGTCCGTCGCCCCGGCCCGCGCACTGGACGGGCCTCCCCTCCCCCGCCCCGGAAGCAGGTCCTGACACATGTCCACCACCGACGCCCGCCGTCCGGTCCCCGCCCGGGCGGGCCGCCTGCGCGGCCGGGTCGCCCGGCGCCCGCTGACCGCCTTCCTCGTCCTGGTCGCCGTCGTGGGGTGGCCGCTCATGTCCGTGCCGGCGCTCACCGCCCACGGCGTCCTCCCGGGTGGACCGCTCCCGCAGGAGCCGTTCGCCCTCGGCGTGACGCTGCTCGTGATGCTGCCCGCCGCGCTGTGGGTCACCGCGGTCGCCGACGGGCGCCCCGCCGTCCGGGCACTGCTGCGTCGTGCCGTCCAGTGGCGCTTCGGCGCCGGCTGGTGGGCCGCGGTGCTGCTGGCCCTGCCCGTGCTCACCCTGGCCGTCGGGGTGGCCGCGGGGCAGGGCCTGCGGACCGGCGACCTGCTCGCGACGCTGGCGTCCGGCGCCCTGTCCGTGGTCACCGCGGTGCTGCTCGTGCACCTGTGGGAGGAGACGGTGTGGGCCGGCTTCTTCCAGGGCCGCCTGGAGCGGCGGCACGGCTTCCTCCCGGCCGCCGCGCTGACCGCCGTCCCGTTCGCGGCGGTCCACCTGCCGCTGACGTTCATCGGCGACCTGACGCCCGGCGGCGTCGGGCTCGCGGCCGGCGGGCTGCTCGTGCTGGGTGTGCTGATGCGCCTCCTGGTGGGCGCCACCGTGCGCGGCGCCGCCGGCAGCCTGCTGGCCGCCGGGGTCGTGCACGCCTCGTTCAACGCCTCGAACAACGAGGGCAACCTGGTCGACGACCTGCTCGGCGGCGGCCAGCCCACGCTCTACGCGATCGTCGCGGCGGTGCTGTTCACGGCCGGCGCCCTGCTCGCGGTGCGGGGTCGGCGCCCGGTCGGGACGGAGGCCGGCCAGCCTGTGTAGCACAATGGGTGCTACCGTGGTGGCATGACCCGCATCGGCGTCCGCGAGCTGCGGCAGAACGCCAGCCGGTACCTCGCACTGGTCAAGGCCGGCGAGACGGTCGAGGTGACCGAGCGCGGCGAGCTGGTCGCGGTCCTGGCCCCACCCTCCCCTGCAGCGACGGCACGCGAGCGGCTGATCGCCGAGGGCCGGCTGATCCCCGCCAGCGCACCGTTCCGCATCCCCGAGCGGCTCACGCCCCAGCCGGGAGCGCTCAGCGGTTCCGAGGCCCTCGACGAGCAGCGCGCCGAGCGGCTGTGATCGCTCTCGACTCCTCCGCCCTCGTCAAGCTCGTGTTGGACGAGCCGGAGTCGCCGGCGCTGGAGACCTGGCTCTCGGCACGGCTCCCGCTGACGGTCACCGCCAGCGACCTCGTGCGGGTCGAGGTCATCCGCGCCGTGGCCCGAACCGGGCCTGCCGGCGTGCCGCGGGCCCGGGCGCTCCTCGCCGGCGTCGACCTCGTCCCGCTGAGCCCGGACCTCCTCGAGGTGGCCGCCGACCTCGCACCGCCGTCCCTGCGCAGCCTCGACGCCGTCCACCTCGCCACGGCCCTGAACCTCGGGTCGGCGCTCGACGCCTTTGTGGTCTACGACGAGCGGCTGGCGCAGGCGGCCACCGACGCGGGACTCCCGGTGGTCACACCGTCCTGACGCCTGCCCGGGCGCCGCTCAGGCCGCCGCCAGCGCCGCCCCCAGCCGGCGCACGCCCTCGGCGATCCGCTCCGGGGTGTTCGTGGTGAACGACAGCCGCAGCGTCGCGCGGTCCGGCGTCCCGGCGTAGAACGCCGCGCCGGGCACGAAGGCGACGTCGTGGGCCAGCGCACGGTGCAGCAGGTCGGCGGTGTCCGGGGTCCCGGGCAGGCGCACCCACACGAACATCCCGCCGTCGGGGTCGGTCCAGGTGCTGCCCTCCGGCAGCGCCTGCGGCAGGGCCTCGACGAGGGCGTCCCGGCGCGCGCGGTAGGCCGAGCAGAGGGTCATGACGTGCGCCTCCACGTCGGCCGCGGCGAACCAGGCCGCCGCGGCGGCCTGGTCGACCGTGGAGGTGTGCAGGTCCGCCGCCTGCTTGGCGACGGTCAGCGCGGGCAGCAGCCGGGACGGCGCCCGCAGCCAGCCCAGCCGCAGCCCCGGAGCCGCGATCTTGGAGAAGCTGCCGACGTGCAGCACGTGCTCGTCGGCGCCCGGCTGCGCGGCCAGCGGGAGCACGGGGGCGCCGCGGTAGCGGAGCTCGCCGTAGGGGTCGTCCTCGACGACCCAGACGCCGTGCCGGGCGGTGAGCTCGACGACCTCGGCCCGCCGCTGCGCCGGCATGGTGCGACCGGTGGGGTTGGCGAAGGTCGGCACCAGGTAGAGCAGCGCCGGCCGCTCCCGCTCCAGGACGTCGGCGAGCGCGGCCGGGTCGATGCCGTGCTCGTCGGTGGGCACGGGCAGCACCCGGGCGCCGGCCAGCTGGAAGCACTGCAGCGCCGCGAGGTAGGTCGGGTCCTCCACCAGCACGACCGCGCCGGGGTCGAGCAGCGCCGTCGCGACGAGGGTCAGGGCCTGCTGCGAGCCGGACGTGACCAGCAGGTCGTCGACGGTGGTGAGCAGGCCGCGGGCGGTCATCCGGGCGGCGACCCGCGCGCGCAGCTCCCGGTCGCCCTCGGTGGGGGCGTACTGGAGGGCCCGGCGGGCCGACGACCCCCAGAGCACGGCGTCGTAGGCGGCGCGGACGCCGTCGAGGTCGAACAGCTCGGGCGCCGGCAGGCCACCGGCGAAGGAGACGACCTCCGGCCGGTCGAGGAGGGCCAGCAGCTCGCGGACCGGCGAGCTGGCCACCCCGGCCAGTCGCTCGGCGAGGGCGGGGGCAGGGCGGGAGAGGGCGAGGGAGGACACGGGTGCTCCAGGAGGGAATGCGGTGAGGGGGACGGCGCCGGGGTGCGGGTGGTGTGCCGCTGTCACCCGGGCCGGGAGGGCCTCCTGGTCGAGGAGCCGCACCCAGCGTACGACCGCTGCCGGCGCGACGCCGGTGGGACGCCTGGGGCGCGGTGGGCGGCCGGGACCGGCGGGACGGACGACTCGGTCCGTCACGGGCATGACGATGCCCACACCCCGTCGGTCGGACGGGCATCGGCGCAGGTCAGCAAGGGGACGGTCGGCGCCATACGTCGTCGCGGACGGCGCGCGGAGGAGGTGGCCGGTTCGGCGTGTTGCTCGTCGCCCAGGCAGGATGGCCCTCGACATGGCGAGTGCAGCACGCGCGGAGGCGGTCGCCCCGCACAGGACCAGCCGACCGCTCCGGGCCTGGCAGCAGGCCGCGTTGGAGAAGTACGAGCAGGAGGCACCGAAGGACTTCCTCGTCACCGCGACCCCGGGCGCGGGCAAGACGACCTTCGCCCTCACCCTGGCCGCGCGGCTGCTGCAGCGGCGCGAGGTCGCCCGCGTGATCGTCGTCTGCCCGACCGACCACCTGCGCCTGCAGTGGGCCGAGGCCGCCGACCGGATGGGCATCGTCCTCGACCCGAACCTGACCAACGCCGTCGGGCCGGTGCGCGCCGGCACCCAGGGCTACGTGACCACCTACGCGCAGGTCGCGGGCAAGCCGATGCTGCACGCCGCACGGGCCACCGCGGTCAAGACGGTGGTCATCCTCGACGAGGTGCACCACGCCGGTGACGGCCTGTCCTGGGGCGAGGCGGTCGAGGAGGCCTACGGCTTCGCCGCGCGCCGGCTGTGCCTGACCGGGACGCCGTTCCGCACCAAGCCCGACGAGCGCATCCCCTTCGTCCGCTACGAGGAGGACGGCTTCGAGGGAGACCTCGGCGACGGCGAGGTGGGCCTGGTCAGCCGCGCCGACTACACCTACGGCTACAAGGAGGCGCTGGCCGACAGCGTCGTCCGCCCGGTCGTCTTCGCCGCCTACACCGGCACCTCGCGCTGGCGGAACTCCGCCGGCGAGGTCGTCGCCGCGTCGCTGTCCGAGGCCGGCACCCGGTCGGTGGAGATGCAGGCCTGGCGCACCGCGCTGGACCCCAAGGGCCAGTGGGTGCCGCACGTCATCGCGGCCATGGACGACCGGATCACCCACCTGCGCGAGGAGGGCGGCATGCCCGACGCCGCCGGGCTGATCCTCGCCAGCGACCAGGACGACGCCCGCGCCTACGCCAAGATCGTCCGCCGGGTCACCGGCAAGGCGCCCGAGCTGATCCTCTCGGACGACCCCAAGGCGTCGAAGAAGATCGAGCGCTTCGCCACCGGCTCGGCCCGGATCGCCGTCTGCGTGCGGATGATCTCCGAGGGCGTCGACGTCCCGCGGGCCGCCGTCCTGGCGTGGATGACCTCGTACCGGACGCCGCTGTTCTTCGCGCAGGCGGTCGGCCGCGTCGTCCGCGCGCGGGCCGCGCACGAGTCGGCGACGGTGTTCCTCCCCGCCGTGCGGCCGCTGCTGTCGCTGGCCGCGTCGATGGAGGAGCAGCGCAACCACGTCATGCCGCCGCCCAAGGCGCAGGACCCCGAGGGCCTCGACCTGGAGCCGCTCCCGGCCAAGGAGCGCGAGCCGGTCACCCTGAAGCAGTTCGAGGCGCTGGAGGCCGACGCCCGCTTCGCGCACGTGCTGCACAGCGGCACCGCGCACACCGGCGAGGGCCGCCCGGC
>DASQXT010000421.1:0-26498 GCA_035639575.1 Geodermatophilus sp. | reverse complement strand
GGTCGCTCACGAGTCCGCCTCGCTGGCTCTCGGCGGCCGCGTTCGCGGCGCTGCTGTGCTCATCGTGTGAGCTCGCACGCTCGCTCACCTGTCCGCCTCGCCGGCGCTCGGCGGCCGCGTCCGCGGGGCTGCTGTGCTCGTCCTGTGAGCTCACCCGCTCGGTCACACCGGGCTCCGCGTGGGCGGCAGCGGAACGGCCGCGCCCTCGGGCGCCGGGCCGCCGGGCAGGTCGCCGTCCTCGTCGCCGGGGGTGCCGCGGCGACGGCGCAGCAGGTAGCGCACGAGCCGGCGCAGGAAGAGCAGGCCGAGCAGCACCGCCGCGCCGATGGTGACGATCACCGAGATCGACCCGTACGCGGTGCTCTGCACCTGCAGCTGCACCGGGTCGCCCAGCGGTGCGCCGTCCGGGGTGGTGAGCGTGGCCACGACGCCGAAGCGACCCGACTGGCGCACCTGGGTCGGCACCTGCAGCGTCGTCCGCTGCTCGGGGCCGAGCACCTGGTTGCCGAGGTCGCCCACGGACAGCGCGTTGCCGCGGCTCTGCACCCGCAGCTGGACGCGCAGGGCGAAGGGCAGCTCGTTGCTCACGGTGAGCACCAGGGGCGAGTCGCGGGAGGCGAGGCTGTAGGTGCCGTTGGCCGGGGAGAGCAGGGTGACCTGCTCGGTCAGCCGGCCCACCGTCGTCCGGAGGTCCGCGGCGGCCGTGGCGAAGCCGGCGGGGTCGGCCCGCCACGCGGCCGAGGTGGTGCGGGCGGTCGCCGCGTCCCAGCGCGCCAGCGCCGTGTCCGGGTCGCCGGCGACGGCGCTGGCCAGCTGGTCGCGGATGGAGACCGCGGCGGCGACGTCGGCCAGCCCGGCGGGCTCGAGGCCGCCGGCGTCCGCGGGGGGCGCCAGCTCGCCGGTGTCGGTGGTGGGGCCGTCGCCGAGCTCGGCCACGGTGGCCGGCCGCAGCCAGGAGAGCTGCGCGGAGGCGGCCATCATGGCGCTCACGCCGGCGGGGTCGGCGTCGACCTCGCGCGGCGGGGCCACCAGCACGCTCTGCTGCGCGGTCGCGCCGCCGGGTTGCAGGTCGAGCAGCGCGAGCTCGGCGATCGAGCGCTGCTCGGCGGCCCGGCTGCCCCCGGGGGCCCGCGCCGCGCCACCGGCGAGGTCGCTCAGCGCGGGGTCGGCGACCAGGGCGGTGACCCCGCCGTCCTCGGTGGGCACCGTCGTCCGGGCCGCGGCCGGGCCCTCGAGGCCGAGCGCGGCCGCGCCGTCGGTGAGCCCGCCGGGCGCGAGCACGACCTCCTGGATGCCGCCGCCGCGCAGCACGTCGAGCGTGTCGGGGCGCAGCGTGCCGCCCACCGCCCAGGCCAGGTCGGTGCGCGCGTCGACGCCGAGGACCTCGCGCAGGATGTCCGCGCCGGCGGTGCCGTCGGCCGGTGCGCCGGTGGGTGGCGCGGCGGGGGCGTCGAGGTCGTCCTGCGCCGTCCCCTCGGCGCTGCCCGGCAGGCTGCGGGTCACCACGGAGGTCAGGCCCGCCCCGGTCAGGGAGTCGGCGTCGACGTCGCCGTAGGGCAGCGCGACCACCGGGTGGTCGGCGGCGACGGCGCGCAGCCGCTGCAGCCAGGCGGCGGCCTCGTCGCTGCCCGACCCGGCGTCCGCGTCCCCGGCGACGGCGTAGGGGCCGTCGGCCATGACCTGCAGCTCCTCGACCAGCGCCGGGTCGACGGCCAGGGTCACCGGGACCACCGGCGCCGGATCGCCGCCCTCGGGCGGGACGGTCCCGGGCAGCCGCTCCACCGTGGCCAGCGCGCGGTCCAGCCGGCCGCCGGCGGCGACCTCGGCGGTCAGCCCGTCGTCGACGAACGCGCCGGAGGCGTCGCGGTGGGTGCGCTCGACCAGGGGCCACAGCCAGGCGACGCTGGTCGGCGTCGCCGGCAGCACCGACGGCTGCACGAGGTAGGTGGTCAGCTCGCCGACCCGGCGGCGCTCCCCGTCGGCACCGACGCCGTTGAGGTTGAGCAGCACCGGGTAGACGCCGTCGCGGTCGATGGCCAGCGCGTCGGTGGTGGTGGTGAGGGTGAACGACACCGAGTCCCCGGGGCGCAGCTCGTCGGCGACGTCCTGGAACGGCGTGGTGACGGCGGCCGTCAGGTCGGGGTCGCCGTCGACGGCCTGCAGCTCGGCGCGGGAGTCCAGCAGCGCACCGCGCTGCAGCCGCACGTCGAGGTCGGTGAGCGTCTCGGTGCCGGTGTTGGTCAGCTCGCCCCCGACGGTGACCGTCGCGCCCGGCAGCAGCGTGCGGGGGTCCAGGCGGGTGAGCCGGACGCTGACCGGGCGGTCGTCGGCGGCCGCCTCGGTCGCGGCCGGGTCCCCGGGAGCGGCGGTCGCGACCGGGGGCAGCACGACGAGCGGGACGCTGAGCGCCCCGGCCAGCGCGAGGGCGATCGTCGTCCCCCGGGTCGCGCGGCGGTGGCCCCGCACAGCGGACCGGCCGGGAACCGACCGCCGCCTCACGACAGCTCCTCGCCGGCGCTCGTCGCCACGGGGCCGCCTGCTGTGTTCGCCGGTGAGCTCGCCAGCTCGCTCACGCGCTGTCGGCGAGGAGCGCGGGCGCCCGCTCGACCAGCGCCCGCTCGTCGGCGTAGGCGAGCCGGGCGCCGAGCTCGTCGAGGGGCACCCAGGCGACCTCGGTCACCTCGATGTCGGCGTCGGACAGGGCGCCCCCGATGGCGCGCAGCAGGAAGTGGTGCACGGTCTTGTGCACCCGGCGGCCGTCGGCGACGAACCAGAAGTCGATGATGCCGAGCGGGGCGACGACCTCGCCGATGATGCCGGTCTCCTCGGCGACCTCCCGGACGGCGGTGTCCTCCGGGGTCTCGCCCTCCTCGATGTGGCCCTTGGGCAGCGACCACAGCAGCCGGCCGCGGCGGTCGGTGCGGCCGATGAGGGCGGCGCGCGGCCCCGTGATGGGGTCGTCCGCGACCACCAGGCCCCCGGCGGAGGTCTCGTCGACCCGCCGCAACCGGCGGCCCGGGCGCCCTCGCCCGCCCGTCCCAGCCATGCCAGGAGGGTAGCGCGCGTCCGGCGACAGCTCAGGGAGCATCGCAGCGAGGAGGGGAGGTGGGCGCGGAGCCGGACCGGAGTCCATTCGCCCCGGCACTACCCTGGATCGTCGTGTCCGGTGAGCCCTCCCCTCCCACGGCAGCTGCCGTCCCCGTGCCGCCCGCCGTCCAGGAGGCCGTGCGCGAGCTCGTCGACCTCTCCCCCGTCCTGACCAGGCTGGGGCAGCGCTTCACCGACGCCGGCTTCGAGGTGCACCTCGTCGGTGGGTCGGTCCGCGACGCGCTGCTCGCCGCGGGCTCCGGGCAGCCGCGCGTGCCCGGGGACCTCGACGTCACCACCGACGCGCGGCCCGAGCAGGTGCTGCGGCTGCTCCGCGGGTTCGCCAGTTCCACGTGGAACACCGGCATCGCCTTCGGCACGGTGGGTGCCGAGGTGGACGGCGTCCGGCTGGAGATCACCACCTTCCGCGCGGACCGCTACGACCGGGAGTCGCGCAACCCCGAGGTGGCGTGGGGCGACTCCCTCGTCGACGACCTCGCCCGCCGCGACTTCACCGTCAACGCGATGGCGGTCTCGCTGGGGCCGGACCGCACGGTCACCGACCCGTACGGCGGCCTGGGCGACCTGCTGGCCGGGCGGCTGCGGACGCCGGGCGCGGCGGTGGACTCCTTCGCCGACGACCCGCTGCGGATGCTGCGCGCGGTCCGGTTCGTCGCCCAGCTGGGCCTGACACCGGTCGACGAGGTGGTCGAGGCGATGACCGAGCTGGCTCCCCAGCTGGCGCGGATCACCCCCGAGCGCGTCCAGGTGGAGCTGTCGAAGACGCTGCTGCAGGACGCGCCGCGGGCGGCGCTGGAGCTGTTCGTCGCCACCGGGCTGGCCGACGTCGTCCTGCCGGAGCTCTCGGCGCTGCGCATGGAGATCGACGAGCACCACCAGCACAAGGACGTCTACAGCCACTCACTGACGGTGCTGGACCAGGCGATCGCGCTGGAGACGGCGGATCCGCAGGCCGAGTCGCCGGACCTGGTGCTGCGGTTGGCGGCGTTGCTGCACGACATCGGCAAGCCGGCCACCCGCCGGCACGAGCCGCGCGGCCGGGTCTCCTTCCACCACCACGAGGTCGTCGGCGCGAAGCTGGTCCGCAAGCGGCTGCAGGCGCTGCGCTACTCCAAGGAGGTCGTGGAGGCCGTGGCCCGGCTGACCTTCCTGCACCTGCGGTTCCACGGCTACGGCCGCGGCGAGTGGACCGACTCCGCCGTCCGCCGGTACGTCACCGACGCCGGCGACCTGCTGCCCCGGCTGCACAAGCTGGTGCGCTCGGACTGCACGACCCGCAACAAGCGGCGGGCCGCGGCGCTGTCGGCCACGTACGACTCCCTGGAGCGGCGGATCGCCGAGCTCTCGGCGGCCGAGGACCTCGCGCGGGTGCGCCCGGACCTCGACGGCAACGCGATCATGGCGATCCTCGGCATCCCACCCGGCCGCGAGGTCGGCGAGGCCTGGACGTACCTCAAGGACCTGCGGCTCGAGCGCGGGCCGCTCGACCCCGACGAGGCCGAGGCCGAGCTGCGCGCCTGGTGGGCCGCCCGCAACGGCTGACCCCCAGTCGGTCCCCTACAGCCCGAGCCTCCGGCTGCCGACAGGAGAGACGTGCACGAACAGGGAGCCGGCGCCCCGGACCCGGGCCTGCCCACCTCCCCGACCGGCCGTACGCCGCAGTGGGTGGTGGACGAGGCGCTCGGCCTGCCGGTCGCGGCGGTCCCGTGGCGCGCTCCCGAGCCGCCCCGACGCCGGCGCCGGCGCCTGCGGGGCCTCCTCGCCGTCCCGCTGGTCGTCGGCGGCGCCCTCGGGGCCGCGGTCCTCACCCGCACCGTGCCGTGGCCCGGCGGGTCCCCGGCCGCCGGGGCGCTGTCCGACCCGGGGTCCGACCGCAGCGTCCCGGCGACCGCGGCGGCACCGGCGGACCGTCCCACCCCGGGTGCCGGCGCCCGCCCCGACCCGTGGGGTCAGGTCCCGCCGGCGCCCGCGGAGGGCGGGGCTCACGCGTTCGCGCTCACCCAGGCCGACGGCACCACGCCGGTGGCCTACGACCCGTGCCGGGTCGTCCACTACGCCATCCGGCCCGACGGCTCCCCCGACGGCGGCGAGGAGCTGGTGCACGCGGCGGTCGCCCGGGTCGGCCAAGTGACCGGGCTGGTCTTCGTGTACGACGGCCCGACCGACGAGGCGCCGAGCCCGGAGCGGTCGGCGTTCCAGCCCGACCGCTCCGGGACCGGTGGGCACCGGTCCTCGTAGCCTGGCAGACCGAGGGCGAGAACCCCGCGCTGGCCGGCGACACCGTCGGCGAGGCGGGCAGCCTGGCCGTGTCGCTCGGGGACGGGCCACGGGTCTACGTCACCGGCACCGTCTCCCTCGACGCCGGTCAGTTCCCGCAGATCGCGGCGGACAGCCCCGCGACCGCGTCGGGCATCGTGCTGCACGAGCTGGGCCACCTCGTCGGCCTGGACCACGTGGACGACGACTCGCAGCTGCTCCACCCCGAGACCGTTCCGGGTGTCACCGACTACGCCGCCGGCGACCTCACGGGCCTGTCCCGCCTCGGCCAGGGGCCCTGCGTCCCGGAGCTCTGAGGCGTCCCGGCCGGTCAGCGCGCCAGCGGGGAGCGGGCGGCGTACAGGCCGGTGAGCACGTAGGCCGTGCCGACGGCGACCACGGCGGGCGGGGAGACGCCGTCCGCCGGCAGCAGGTACGCCGCCACGAGCAGGGCGAGCACGTAGCTGACGTTGACGAGCACGTCGTAGACCGAGAACGCCCGGCCGCGGACGTCGTCGTCCACCGATCGCTGCAGGGTGGCGTCCACGCAGATCTTCACGCCCTGCCCGAGGAAACCGAGCACCGCGCCGGCCAGCACCACGGTCACCGGCAGGAAGGGCAGGCCCAGCGCCGTCAGCAGGACGCCGCCCAGCGCCAGCAGCAGGGTCACCCACCGCGCTGTCCCGAGACGGCGCACCGCCCCGGGTGTCGCCGCGGCCGCCAGCAGCGTGCCGACCGCGCCCGCGCCGACCGCCGCCCCCACGCCGAGCAGGCCCGCGCCGGCCGGTGCGGTGGCGCGGGAGAACAGCAGCGTCGCCAGGGTCAGCACCCCGAAGCAGAGCCGGTGCACGGTGATGACGGCCAGCGCGGTCCCCGCCGGGGGGCGGGCCCGCACGTGCCGCACGCCGGCCACGAGGCCGGCGACCACCTGCCGGGCGGACGACGTCGGCACGCTCCCGTCCGGCCCGAGCGCTGCCGGCGGGAAGCCCGCGGCGAGCGCCGCGGCGAGCAGGTAGGGGCCGGCCGCGCCGAGGGTCAGCAGCGCGTACCCGGCGTCCCCCGCGATGCCGGCGGCCTGCTGCACCGCGACCGCGGCCGCGCCACCCACCACCGTGGCCACCGCGCCGGACGTCGTCGACAGCGCGTTGGCCGGCACCAGGTCGGGGGTGGTGTGCGGCAGCGCCGCCGACAGCGCCGACAGGACGAAGCGGGCGACCGAGAACAGCGCCAGCCCGGCGAGCAGCAGCGGCAGCCCGCCGGACCCGACGGCCACGAGCAGCGCCAGGACGCCGACCAGCCCGGTCCGCAGCAGGTCGGCGTGCACCAGCACCTGCCGACGGCGCCACCGGTCCAGCCAGACGCCGGCGAACGGGCCCACGAGCGAGTACGGCAGCAGCAGGACGGCGAACCCGGCGGCGACCGCCACCGGGTCGGCGGCCCGCTGCGGGTTGAACAGCACCGTCCCGGCGAGGGCGGCCTGCAGCACGCCGTCCCCGAACTGGGCCGAGAGCCGGATGGCCAGCAGCCGGCGGAAGTCGCGGCCGGCCAGCAGCGAGCGCACGGTCGTCCCCGCCTGCCGCACCCGGTCACCCTACGGTGGCCACCCCTCCCCACAGGGTGGACGACGGGCCGCGCAGGGACCTGTTCCGGGCGCGGTCACACCCGCCGCACTGCCCGGAGGTGGGGCACACTGGGACCGATGACTCCCCCGTCCTCGCCCGATCCCGAGTCAGGGCCGCCGGCCCGACCCGCGACGGGCCGACGCCGTCCGGACGCGGTCCCCGCGCTCTCGACGGGCACCCTGGACGACGTCCGGCCCGGCTCGCTGCTGGTGGCGATGCCGAGCCTGACCGACCCCACCTTCGCGGGCACGGTCGTCTTCGTGCTCGACCACAACGACAGCGGCACGCTCGGCGTGGTGCTGGGCCGGCCGAGCCAGGTGGAGATCCGCGACGTGCTGCCGGGCTGGTGCGACCTCGCCGTCGACCCCGGCGTGTTCCACGTGGGCGGCCCGTGCGAGACCGACACCGCGCTGTGCCTGGCGGTCTGCCGCACCCCGGGTGAGGACTGCGGCCTGCGGCAGGTCGCCGACGACGTCCACCTGGTCGACCTGGACGCCGACCCCGACGAGCTGGTCGGCCGGGTGCGGGGGCTGCGGGTGTTCGCCGGCTACGCGGGCTGGTCGCCGGGCCAGCTGGCCCTGGAGGTCGCCGAGGGCGCCTGGGCCTGCGTGCCGGGCCGCCCGGACGACGTGCTGAGCGAGCTGGCCGGCCCGGAGCTGTGGCGCCGGGTGATGGGCCGCCAGACCGGGCGCCTGGCGGTGCTGTCGACGGCGCCGGCCGACCCGACCGTGAACTGATCCGCGCGTCACCACGTGCGCGGACGCCCGGCATCTGATAGGAACGTCGTCGGAGGGGGCGGTCTGGGGAAGAGGCCGCCCCCTCCCCCATGTCCCGGCCCCGTTCCGAGGCTCACCACGAGCCTGCGAGCGGTGAGGAGGACGGGGTCCTCCTCTTACAGCCCGACGGTCGCCGCCACGTCCGGGTGCGCCGCGCCGTCCACGGACTCCCCCTCGGCCGGCAGCGTGATCTCCCGCGGGCCGTGGTCCGACAGCGTCACGGTCACCTCGAGCTCCGGGCCCGGCAGCGGGGTGCGGAACTGCACCAGCAGGTCGGTGGAGCGGTCGACCGCGACCGACCAGCCGGCGTCCGAGGCGTACAGCTGGGTCAGCTCGCCGTCGATCGAGCGGTCGCCCTCCCAGGTGTAGCCCGCGCCGTGGAAGTCGCCGGGGTCGTCCGGCTCCTCGGCGGAGAGGTTGAGGACCACCTGGGTGAGCACGTCGACCAGCGCCGCCTGCTCCCCCGACGTCACGGGACGGCGCACGTAGGGAGCCTCCGGCAGCCCCTCCGCGCGCAGCGCGGTGGCCAGGCCGGGCACCTCGCCGAACCACAGCTCCTCGTGGGTGAAGAAGAGGGTGTGGGTGTCGTCGGCGCGGCCGTCGCCGTACGAGGTGACCGCCTGCGCGCGCCCGGCGCCGCCGGCGAGGTCCACCTCCCCGGTGAGGGTGAGCACGGTGTCCTCGCCGTACGGGGCGGTGACCACGAAGTCCGCGCCGCCCTGGTCGTGGTTCTCGGCCAGCAGCCCCGCGAGGACGGCGGCCTCCTCCTCGGTGACCGGCGAGCCCTCCGCCCGCTCCTCCGCGCCGGCGCAGCCGGCCAGCAGCGCCACCGTCAGCCCCAGCGCCGGGAGCAGCGGACGGCGGCGCGGGGGCATGCGCTCAGCGTAGGCAGCCGGGCAGGTCGCCGACGCCGTCCCACGCTGTGGCCCGGAGATGGACAGGGCCCGCGATCCGTGCGGTCGCGGGCCCTGCCGGAGCGGACTGGAACGGCCTTCCTGCAGGGTCCCGCGCCGAGCTGGCGAGGCGTGGGGGGGGCAGGGAGGTCCTTCTTCAGCGCTCGACGTCACCCCGGATGAACGCCTCGACGGCGTCGCGGGCCTCGCTGTCGCTGTACTGCACCGGCGGGCTCTTCATGAAGTAGGACGACGCGGAGAGGATCGGGCCGCCGATCCCGCGGTCCTTGGCGATCTTCGCGGCGCGGACGGCGTCGATGATGATCCCGGCCGAGTTCGGGGAGTCCCAGACCTCCAGCTTGTACTCCAGGTTCAGCGGCACGTCGCCGAACGCGCGGCCCTCGAGGCGCACGTAGGCCCACTTGCGGTCCGACAGCCACGGCACGTGGTCCGACGGGCCGATGTGCACGTTGTCGGTGCCCATGTCCCGGTCGACCTGGCTGGTGACGGCCTGGGTCTTGGAGATCTTCTTGGACTCCAGGCGCTCGCGCTCGAGCATGTTCTTGAAGTCCATGTTGCCGCCGACGTTGAGCTGCATGGTGCGGTCCAGCTGCACGCCGCGGTCCTCGAACAGCTTGGCCAGCACCCGGTGGGTGATCGTGGCGCCCACCTGCGACTTGATGTCGTCGCCGACGATCGGGAGCCCGGCGGCGGTGAACTTGTCCGCCCACTCCTGGGTCCCGGCGATGAAGACCGGCAGCGCGTTGACGAAGGCCACGCCGGCGTCGAGGGCGCACTGCGCGTAGAACTCGGCGGCCTGCTGCGACCCGACGGGCAGGTAGCAGACCAGCACGTCGGCGCCGGACTCGCGCAGCGCCGCGACGACGTCCACCGGCTCCTCGTCGGACTCCTCGATCGTCGCCCGGTAGTACTTGCCGAGGCCGTCGAGCGTGGTGCCGCGCTGCACGGTCACGCCCAGCGGCGGCACGTCGCAGATCCTGATGGTGTTGTTCTCACTGGCGACGATGGCCTCGGAGAGGTCGCGGCCGACCTTCTTGGCGTCGACGTCGAACGCCGCGACGAACTCCACGTCGCTGACGTGGTACTCCCCGAAGCGGACGTGCATCAGGCCCGGCACCGACGTCGTCTCGTCGGCGTCGCGGTAGTAGTGGACACCCTGCACGAGCGAGGCGGCGCAGTTGCCGACGCCGACGATGGCGACCTTGACGGATCCCATGGGTTCTCCTTCTTCTTCGCAGACCGGGTGCGGTCGGTGGACACGGACCGCGGACGGTCCTGCTGGGGGCGGCGGGCGCGGAGCTCTCCCGCCGGGTCTGTCGGGGACGGCCGCTCAGGGCTGCGGCGGCGTCCCGTCCGGAGGTGCCGGGGGGTCCCCGGGGTCGGCGCCGTCGGCTCGACGCCGCTGGCTCTCGTCCAGCTCGCGGTCGATGAGCTCGGCCAGCCAGCGGACCTCGCGGTCGACCGAGTCCAGACCGTGCCGCTGCAGCTCGAGGGTGTAGCGGTCCAGCCGCTCGCGGGTCCGGCTCAGCGAGGCCCGCAGGCCCTCGCGCTGCCGCTCGACGGTGCGGCGACGGCCCTCGAGGACGCGCAGCCGCACGTCGGCGGCGGTGTGCCGGAAGAACGCCAGGCGGACGCCGAAGAGGCCGCCGTCGTCGTACGCCTCCGGACCGGCCTGGCTCACCAGCTCGTGGAAGCGCTCCTTGCCCTCGGCGGTGATCGTGTAGACCACCTTGCCCCGCCGGCCGGTCAGCGGTGGTGCGTCCGCCGGCAGGAGGGCGCGGGGGTCCGGCTCGTCGGTGGTGACGTAGCCGGCCGCGTGCAGCCGCTTGAGCGCGGGGTACAGCGACCCGTAGGAGATGCTGCGCAGGCCGCCGAGGACCTGGGCGAGCTGTTTGCGCAGCTCGTAGCCGTGCATCGGCGACTGGTGCAGCAGGCCGAGGATGGCGAACTCGAGCACGTCGCCTCCTCGTGGTCTTGCGGACCGATGTATCGGAACGATACATGAAGGACCCCGCTGCCCCCGTGCCTCCCTCCGCTCGGCCCGGGACCCTGCAGCGGGGCCGTTCCATCCGGTCACCGGGCTCGCGGCGGGACCCTGCACGGGGGCCGGGTCCTCCCTGTAGCGGGGCCGCTGCACCCGGACACCGGGCTCGGGGCGGTGCCCCGGAGGGGGCCGCGCGGGCCCCCGGACGGGCCGGAGGATGGTGTCGATGTCGGCGGAGGGCTTCCGGTGTCCCCGCCGGTGCGTACATTGGCGCCGTGCCCGGACGTCGATCCGTCGTGGACTACGCGCTGCAGCGGCGAGCCGTCCTCGCCGACGTGTACGCCGGCCGCACGGGGCTCTTCGAGGTCTGCGACGCCAGTCCGTACCTCACCCGGGCGGCGAAGTACCACGGCGAGGCGACCGACGTCGTGTGCCCGGTCTGCCGCAAGGTGGAGCTCACGCTGGTGAGCTACGTCTACGGTGAGCACCTGGGCCCCACGGCCGGCCAGGCGAAGACGCAGGCCGAGCTCGCCCGGATGGACGCGGCGCAGGAGGAGTTCTCCGTCTACGCCGTCCAGGTGTGCCGTGGCTGCGGGTGGAACCACCTGGACTGCTCGTACGTCCTCGGGGCGGAGCCGGACCCGGGTCGCCAGCCGCGGCGCACGCGTCGGCGGGCGGCCACCGAGTAGTAGTACGCGTCACACGGGGAACACGGAGTGCCCCGCGTGGTCGTTGATACACCTGGGCGTCGCTGCGCCGCGGGTCGTCCTTGCTCGCAGTGCTGAAGACGCCACCCTGGGTGCTGGACGCGTCATGTCTTGTGCGCCCACCGAGACCCGAACCAGAGAGGGGCCCCTGCGTGCCTCCCCACGACGAGACCTCACCGGTCGGGCCGCGCAGCGGCTCGGTCCGCCGTCCGCCGTCCGGCCGCACCGCCGGTGGCGGCGGCGGAGGCGGGCGTCCGCCCGCAGGCCGCGGTGGCCGCCCACCGGCCGGCCGCGGGGTCCGGACGACGGCCACACGCGGCGGAGCCGCGTCCGGGACGTCGCGCACCGGCGCGGCCGCCACGGGCAGCCGCCCGGCGGGCAAGGCCCTCCGCACGAAGAAGCAGCGCCGCCGTCGCCGGCTCAAGGCCCTCGGCGCCGCGTTCGCCGGCATGCTCGTGCTGCTCGGCGTGTTCGTGGGCGTCGTCTACGCGACGACCGACGTGCCCGACCCGAGCTCGGTGCAGAACGCGCAGACGACGGTCGTGTACTACGCCGACGGCACCACCGAGATGGCCCGGCTCGGCGTGGACGGGGGCAACCGCACCAACGTCGACCTGACCGAGGTCTCGGAGCCGGCGCGCGAGGCGATCCTCGCCGCGGAGAACCGCAGCTTCTACTCCGACCCGGGGATCTCCTTCACCGGCATCGTGCGCGCCGCGTGGAACAACCTCACCGGCGGCTCGACGCAGGGTGGGTCGACCATCACCCAGCAGTACGTGAAGAACGCCTTCCTGACGTCGGAGCAGTCGTTCAGCCGCAAGTTCCAGGAGCTCTTCCTCGCCGTCAAGCTCGACAACGAGTACGCGAAGGACGACATCCTCGAGAACTACCTCAACACCATCTACTTCGGCCGCGGTGCCTACGGCATCGAGTCCGCCGCCAACACCTACTTCGGTGTGCCGGCCAGCCAGCTGACCGCCCAGCAGGGCGCGGTGCTCGCCGTCCTGGTCCGCAGCCCCTCCACCTACGACCCCGAGGCCAACCCCGAGGGCTCGATGGACCGCTGGGGCCTGGTGCTCGACGCGATGGTCGACGAGGGCTGGCTGACCGAGCAGGAGCGGCAGGCCTCGGTCTTCCCGCCGGTGCTGCCGCGCACCGGCTCCAACCTGGGCATCCCCGACGGGCCGGAGGGCCTGGTCGTCCAGCGCGCCATCGCCGAGCTGGAGGCCAAGGGCTACGACGAGCAGCAGATCCGGGCCGGCGGCCTGCGGATCACCACCACGGTCGACAAGCGCTACCAGGACGCCGCCATCTCCTCCGTCGACGACGTGATGGACGGCCAGCCGGAGAACCTGCGCGAGGCGCTGGTCTCCATCGACCCGAACACCGGTGCGGTGCGCGCCTACTACGGCGGTCCGATCGGCGCCGGCGACGGTGCCGTGGACTACGCGCAGGCGCTGCGCCAGCCCGGCTCGTCGGTCAAGCCCTACGTGCTGGCCACCGCGCTCCAGGACGGCATCAGCGTCAACGCCCGGCGCGACGGCTCCTCGCCCCAGGAGTTCCCGGACCGCCCGGGCCTGCCGGTCCGCAACTCCGGCGGCGCCTCGTGCGGCTCCTGCACGCTCAGGGAGGCGCTGACCCGCTCGCTGAACACCACCTTCTACGGGCTGGCCTACGAGGTCGGCCCGGAGCGGGTGCGGCAGAACATCCTCGACGCCACCGGCCTGCCGGAGGCCTGGCCGAACGAGCCGGCCTACGGGCTGCTCGCCGGCAGCAACACGCTGGCCGACCCGGAGACCGGTGCGACCGGCGCCTCGATCGGCATCGGCCAGTACGAGATGCGCCCCATCGACCAGGCGCACGGCTTCGCCACCCTGGCCACCGGCGTCGAGCACGAGCCGTACTTCGTCTCCCGCGTGACCGACAGCGAGGGCACGGTCCTGCTCGACTACGACGGCGACGCCGGCGACCAGGTCTTCGAGTCGAACGTCGTCAACGACGTCACCTACGCGATGACCGACGTCGCCGCCCACTCGCGGCGCTCGCTCGACGGTGGCCGCGAGGTGGCCAGCAAGACCGGTACGCAGGGCCAGGGCGACGACAACTCCGACGCCTGGATGGTGGGCTTCACGCCGTCGATCTCCACCGCGGTGTGGATGGGCAACGACTCGCCCGCCCAGCCGATCGAGGACGTCAACGGCCGGATCATCTACGGCGCGGGCCTGCCGGGCGCCATCTGGCAGGAGTTCATGAACGACGTGCTGGACGGGACGCCGGAGGAGGACCTGCCCGACCGCGCCCTGATCCGCGGCGACACCGGCAACGGCGTGCCCGCGCCGCAGACGGAGACGCAGACGCAGACGCCGACCCAGGTCACCACCGTGCCGACGCAGGAGGCCGAGCCCACCGAGACGGCGACCGCCACCCCCACGCCGTCGACCCCGACGACGTCGTCCGCACCGACGACGAGGGTGACCCCAACCACCCCGCAGGACGAGGAGAGCGGCGACGAGGAGGAGGTGACGAACTCGAAACCCCCCGCGAACAACCAGGGCGGTCGAGCGGCCGATCCCACCACCGACACCGGCGAGGGTCAGCTGGGCGGCTGACCGCCGGCGGGCAGACTGGCCCGCATGAGCACCATCCCCACGGGCCCGTCCGCACCAGCGGACGGGCCCGTGGCGTCCCCGACCCCGGACGGCCGACCCGACCGCGTCGTCCCCAGCTGGACCGACCCGGTCGTGGCGCAGGCCAGCGAGGCGGTGGGCGGGCCCTGGGGCCGGCACGCGGTCGTCGGGCGGGCGCCGTTCTGGACCCCGCTGCGGGTCTGCCTCCTGTTCGCCTCGACCGTGCTGGCGTTCGCCTGGCTCAAGCAGGCGCCCTGCGCCGACGGCAACTGGCCCGGATCGCTGCAGTACACCCACCTCTGCTACTCCGACCCCGTCCCGCTGTTCGGCGCCTACCGGCAGGGCGAGGGGGCGCTGCCCTACCTCGACGCGCGGGTGGAGTACCCGGTCCTCACCGGCGCGGTCATGGCGCTCGGCGCGCTGCTCTCGGGCTGGTACGACCGGCTGGCCGCCACGGTCGGCGTCCTCCCGGCGGTCCCCCCGGTGGAGAGCTACACCGCCGTCACGGCCCTGCTGATGTCGCTGTGCGCGCTGGTGCTGGTGCGCGCCGTCCTGCCGCTGACCGGCCGGCGGCCGTGGGACACCGCGATGGTGGCGCTGTCACCGGCGCTGCTGGTCTACGCCTTCACCAACTGGGACCTGCTGGCCGTCGCCCTCACCACCCTGGGGATGTGGGCGTGGGCCCGGCAGCGGCCGGTGCTCGCCGGAGCGCTGCTCGGCCTGGGCGTGGCCGCCAAGCTCTACCCCGTCCTCGTGCTCGGTGCGCTGTTCCTGCTGTGCCTGCGGGCCGGGCTGCTGCGGGTCTGGCTGCGGACGGCGCTCGCGGCGTCCGGCGCATGGCTCGCGGTCAACCTGCCGGTGGCCCTGGTGGCGCCGGAGAACTGGAGCTGGTTCTTCACCTTCAGCCGGCAGCGCCCCGCCAACCCCGAGTCGATCTGGAGCATCCTGCTCACGGCCACCGACAACCGGGTGCTCGACGGGCCGCTCGCCCAGGGGCAGACACCGTCGGTGCTCAACGCGGTCGTGGCCGTGCTGCTGCTCGCGCTCGCCGCCTGGGTCGCCTGGCTGGTGCTCACCGCCCCGGTGCGGCCGCGGGTGGCGCAGGTGGCCTTCCTGCTGGTGGCCGGCTTCCTGCTGCTCAACAAGGTCTACAGCCCGCAGTACGCGCTCTGGCTGCTGCCCCTGGCGGTCCTGGCCCGGCCGCGGTGGCGCTCGCTGCTGGTCTGGCAGGTCAGCGAGGTCCTGGTGTGGGTCCTGACGATGCTCTACTACCTCGGCACCCAGAACCGCGGCGTCGAGGTGGAGTGGTTCTTCACCGCCGTCCTGGTCCGCGACGCCGTCCTGGTCGCGCTCGTGGTGCTCGTCGCCCGCGAGGTGCGGCGACCGGACGACGACGTCGTCCGCACCAGCTGGCCCGGCGTCGACGACCCCGCCGGCGGCCCGCTCGACGGAGCCCATGACACCGTGACCCTCCGGGTCACACCGCGGCCAGGTGCCGTCCCCCTGTCACACTGAGCCGCTTCCCGTGTCCCGGTCGGGGAGCCTCCGGCCCCCGCGACCGGTCCACTCCAGCTGTGTGCCGTCCCCGTCTGACGTGGCACCGTCACGCTCTCCCCGTGCTCCACGTGGAACAACGGCGGTGACCGTCAGGCGAGCGCGGACCTCAGCAGGGTGATCTCCCCGGCGTGGCTGGCCGCGTCACCCGGGGTCTCCAGGACGACGGGGCAGTCCGCGGCCCGGGCCACCTCCACCAGCAGCTCGGTCGGGATCTCGCCCTCGGCCAGCGGGGCGTGCCGGTCGCGGCTGGAGCCCTGCGGGTCACGGCTGTTGTTCAGGTGCACCAGGTCGACGCGGCCGGTGATCGCCCGGACGTCGTCCACCGCGGTCGCCAGGTCCCAGCCGGCGGCCCACGCGTGGCAGGTGTCGAGCACGAAGCCGGCCCCGAACTCGCCGATGGCGTCCCACAACCGGGCGAGGGCGTCGAGGTCGCGGGCCATGGCGTTGCCGCCGCCGGCGGTGTTCTCGATGAGCAGCGGGAGGGGGAAGCCGCCCTCCTCGGCCTGCCGGGAGAAGGTCTTGCGCCAGTTGTCCACACCGGCGGCCGGGTCGTCCGTCCCCAGCACGTGACCGCCGTGCACGACCATGCCGCGGGCGCCGATGGCCGCGGCGACCTGGGCGTGCTGGCCGAGCGTCTTGCGGCTGGGGATGCGGATGCGGTTGTTCGTGGACGCCACGTTGAGGACGTAGGGCGCGTGCACGACGAGGAGCAGGTCACCCGAGAGGGCGGACTGCTGGTCGGCGGACAGCCGCGGCGCCTTCCACCCCTGCGGGTCACCCAGGAAGACCTGCACGCCGTCGGCGTCCATCTCCGCGGCCCGGGCCAGCGGGCCGCCGTGGTCCATCCCGCCCTCCTGGGTCAGACCTGGGCCGACGTGTACGCCGATCGGGTGAGCTGCCACGTGGCAGACCCTAGGAGGACCTCCCGTCCCCCGCCGTCCAAGGACCCCGTCCTCCTCACCCTCGGAGAAGGACCCCTGCCCCCTCACCGCTCGCAGGCTCGCGGCGGGACCCTGCAGGGGGCCACTGAGCCTCGGGACGGGGCCGACGGCCGGACCCTGCAGGGGCCGGCCGTGCCGGTCCGCGCTGGTATGCTCGGCGGAGCGCGTTCCACCGGTGGTCGTCACCGGGCGGGGCGCGCGACGCGTGTACGACCCTCCTGCTGCAGACCGACTGCAGCCGCCCAGACCAGAGGAGGTGGGGTTCTCCGTGCGTCACTACGAACTGATGGTCATCCTCGACCCCGACCTGGAGGAGCGCACGATCGCTCCCTCCCTCGACCGGTTCCTCTCCGTCGTCACCAACGCCGGTGGCACCGTGAAGACCGAGATCTGGGGCCGCCGCCGGCTGGCCTACGAGATCAAGAAGCAGGTCGAGGGCATCTACGCCATCGTCGACATCCAGGCCACGCCCGCCGCGGTGGCCGAGCTCGACCGGCAGCTGAACCTCAACGAGTCGGTCCTGCGCACGAAGCTGATGCGGCCCGAGGTCCACTGAGCATGGCCGGCGAGACCGTCATCACCGTCATCGGCAACCTGACGTCGGACCCGGAGCTGCGCTTCACGCCCTCCGGCGCCGCGGTCGCCAACTTCACCGTGGCCTCCACGCCGCGGACCTTCGACCGCCAGTCGCAGGAGTGGAAGGACGGCGAGGCGCTCTTCCTGCGCTGCAACGTCTGGCGGCAGGCAGCGGAGAACGTCGCCGAGTCGCTGACCCGCGGGTCGCGGGTGATCGTCTCCGGGCGGCTCAAGCAGCGGTCGTTCGAGACCAAGGAAGGCGAGAAGCGCACCGTCGTCGAGCTCGAGGTCGACGAGATCGGCCCCTCGCTCCGCTACGCCACCGCGAAGGTCACCAAGGCCTCGCGCGGTGAGGGCGGCGGCGGCTTCGGCGGCGGTGGCGGTGGCGGCGGCTTCGGTGGTGGCGGCGGGTCCAGCGACCCGTGGTCGACCCCGGCCCCGCCGTCCGACGAGCCGCCCTTCTGAGAAAGGACCCCGCTGCCCCCACGCCTCGCTGTCCCCCGCAAGCGGGAGGTACCCCCAGCTCGGCGCGGGCCCCTGCAGCGGGGCCGACAACCCCCTGAACCTCTCTTCGTAACTGGAGAACCCCGGTGGCCAAGCCCCCCGTTCGCAAGCCCAAGAAGAAGGTCTGCCAGTTCTGCAAGGACAAGGCGACCTACATCGACTACAAGGACACGACGCTGCTGCGGAAGTTCATCTCCGACCGCGGCAAGATCCGTGCCCGCCGCGTGAGCGGCAACTGCAGCCAGCACCAGCGGGACGTCGCCACGGCCGTCAAGAACAGCCGTGAGATGGCCCTGCTGCCCTACACCTCCACGGCGCGCTGACCATGAGCACCCAGAAGCTGATCCTGACGCAGGAGGTCACCGGTCTCGGGTCCTCCGGTGACACCGTGGAGGTCAAGGGCGGCTACGCCCGCAACTACCTCCTGCCCCGCGGCCTGGCAATCGTCGCCACCCGCGGTGCCGAGAAGCAGGTCCAGTCGCTGCGCCGGGCGCGCGCCGCCCGCGAGGTGCGCTCGCTCGAGGAGGCGCAGGCCGTGGCCGGTCGCCTGTCGGGCATGACCGTCCGGCTGCCGGCCCGCGCCGGCGAGGGTGGCCGCCTGTTCGGCCGGATCACCACCGCCGACGTCGTCAACGCCGTGACCGCCGCCGGCGGCCCCCAGCTCGACCGGCGCCGGGTGGAGCTGCCCAGCAGCATCAAGACCACCGGCCAGCACACGGTGACCGTGCGGGTGCACCCCGAGGTCACCTCGCAGCTGACCATCGAGGTCGTCCCCGGCTGAGACAAGGACCCCCTGCCCCCCACCGCTCGCCAGCTCGCGGCGGGGCCCTGCAGGGGGCCGCGCGCTGACGTGCAGTTCCCACGAGGGGCGTCGGACTCCGGTTCGGCGCCCCTCGCGGCGTCTCCGGCTCCGGGGTCGTCGCGCGGGTGGTCCCGGCCGCCCTCCCGCAGCCGGGGTCGGGTGTGTCGACCTGTGGACGTGTGACCGCTGGGGCGGCTGCGGCCAGGCCCTCGACACGCCGGACGACGACACCCGGATTTCTCGCAACTTTCTCCCGTCCACACCCGGTGGGTCGTTCTCGCGCAGGTCAGGGGCAGGATACGGGGGACGGCGCATCGGCGTCCCCCGCTGTCTCCACATGTCGACACGGCTGTGTCCACCGACTTGTCCACAAGTTGTGCAGAAGCGCACCCACACCGGTGTTGGACTGGTCCGTCCGCACTTCCTAACGTCCTCCTCGGCCCCGCGCCCCGCCCGAACTGTCGGTGCCCCGGGCTAGGAACGACCCGAACGCACGTTCGAGTCAGGTGTGCAGCGTTCTGGTGCTTCCCCCACCAGGCCCCGGCGATCCCGCCGGGGCCTGTGCGTGGGTGCGCCGTGAGTGGATGGAGGACCTCCCGTGGCGGTGGCCGACGACTTCAGTCGACCGACCCCGACGGCGCCGCAGTACGACCGGCAGCCGCCGCAGGACGTCGCGGCGGAGCAGTCGGTGCTCGGCGGCATGCTGCTGAGCAAGGACGCGATCGCCGACGTCGTCGAGGTGCTGGCGGGCCCGGACTTCTACCGGCCGGCGCACCAGGTGATCTACGACTGCATCCTCGACCTGTACGGACGGGGAGAACCGGCCGACGCGATCACCGTCGCCGCCGAGCTGAACCGCACCGACCAGCTGTCGAAGATGGGTGGCGCGGTCTACCTGCACACGTTGATCCAGTCGACGCCGACGGCGGCCAACGCCGGCTACTACGCCGCGATCGTCGCCGAGCAGGCGGTGCTGCGGCGGCTGGTCGAGGCCGGCACCCGCGTCGTCCAGCTGGGTTACGGCGCGGCCGGCGGCAAGGGCGACGTCGACGACATCGTCGACCGCGCCCAGCAGGAGATCTACGACGTCACCGAGAAGCGCATGAGCGAGGACTACTCGCGCCTCGAGGACGTCCTGCAGCCGACGATGGACGAGCTGGACGCCATCGCCTCCCGTGGCGGCACCGCCCGCGGCGTGCCCACGGGCATCCGCGACCTCGACGAGCTCACCAACGGCCTGCAGGCCGGTCAGATGGTCGTCATCGCGGCCCGTCCCGGTGTGGGCAAGGCCCTCGCGCTCGACACGCCGATCGCCACGCCGACCGGCTGGACGACGATGGGCGAGGTCGCCGTCGGGGACCAGGTGATGGGCTCCGACGGCCGGCCGACGACGGTCGTGGCCGCCACCGAGGTGATGACCGGGCGTCCCTGCTACGAGGTGCACTTCTCCGACGGATCGGTGATCGTGGCCGATGCCCAGCACCAGTGGCTGACCGAGACCTGGGCCAGCCGCAGGTCCGCTCAGGCGGCGGCCACGGGCTACAACGGCTACCGCAACCAGCGCACCTTCGCCTGCGTCCGGACGACGGAGGAGATCGCCCGCACCGTCCGCTGCACCACCAAGGACGCCCAGCTCAACCACTCGGTGACCAACGCGGCGCCGCTGGAACTGCCGGAGGCCGACCTGCCCCTGCCGCCGTACGCGCTCGGGGTGTGGCTGGGTGACGGCACCTCCCGCGCCGCGCACTTCACGAGCAACGACCCCGAGATCGCCGCCTACATCGAGGCCGACGGCCTCGTCGTCGAGCCGACGGGCGTCGATCGGAGGTATGCCCTGCGCCTCCCCGCCCGCTCCGCTGTCACCGCCCGCCCCTGCCCGATGTGTGGCGAGCTGTTCGTGCCGAAGACGTCGCAGGTGCAGACCTGTGGCAAGACGTGCGGCGGCCGGCTGCGAGCCAGTGGCGGTGTGGGGCGTCAGGCGACCTGCCCGGACTGTGGCGGTCCCTCAGCGGGGCTGGCGCAGTGCCAGACCTGCCGCGACCACCACGGCACCGTGCAGGGCCTCCTCCGCACGCTCGGGGTCTTCGGCGACAAGCACATCCCGACCGCGTACCTGCGGGCTTCGGTGGCCCAGCGACGCGCCCTGCTGGCCGGGCTCCTGGACACCGACGGGACGGTGAGGCCGAGCGGTGTCGTGCAGTTCGCGGTGACCAACCGGCGGCTGGCCGAGGACGCCCGTGAGCTCATCGCCGGCCTCGGGCACCGGGTGCGGATGACGCGCAAGCGGGTCGCGGGGCGCAGCGAGGCGTCGTCCACCTGCTTCACGCTGACCTTCAGCACGGACGACGAGGTCTTCCGGCTGGAGCGGAAGAAGCTGGTGCACAAGGAGCGCGGTGCGCGCAGCTTCACTGCCCGCGGCGTCCGTTTCATCACTGACGTGCGTCCGGTCCAGAGCGTTCCGGTGCGCTGCATCCAGGTCGACGCCGACGATCACCTGTTCCTCGCGGGGCGGAGCTTCATCCCGACCCACAACTCGACGCTCGGTCTGGACATCGCGCGGTCGGCGACGGTGAAACACCACCTGGCCACGTGCATCTTCTCGCTCGAGATGAGCAAGCACGAAATCACCATGCGTCTGCTCTCGGCCGAGGCGAAGGTCCCGCTGCACCACATGCGCGCCGGCACGCTGTCGGACGAGGACTGGTCGAAGCTGGCCCGCCGGATGGGCGAGATCGCCGATGCGCCGCTCTACATCGACGACTCCCCCAACATGACGATGATGGAGATCCGGGCGAAGGCGCGGCGGCTCAAGCAGCGCAACGACCTCAAGCTCGTGGTCATCGACTACCTCCAGCTCATGACGTCAGGCAAGCGCGTCGAGAGCCGTCAGCAGGAGGTCTCGGAGTTCTCCCGTGCGCTCAAGCTGCTGGCCAAGGAACTGGAAGTGCCAGTGATTGCGATGAGTCAGCTGAATCGTGGTTCTGAACAGCGCCAGGACAAGAAGCCGATGCTCTCCGATCTTCGCGAAAGTGGTTCGATCGAACAAGATGCCGATATGGTGATGATGATCCACCGCGAGGACATGTACGAGAAGGAATCACCGCGCGCGGGTGAAGCCGACATCATGCTGGTGAAGCACCGCAACGGCCCCACCGCGAACGTCACCGTCGCCTTCCAGGGGCACTACAGCCGGTTCGTGGACATGGCGAACTGACCGCACGACCCGCAGTGGAGAGGCCCGGAGCGACACGCGCTCCGGGCCCCTCCCGTACACCCGTCGGGACGTCGGCCGGCGAGCGGCCGCGACGTCAGGGGATCGGTGGCCTCACCCGACGGGCTCCGCGAGCGGTCTCCCGCAGTCCTGGCAGAAGCGCGCCCCGAACGAGGTGCCCTGGTGGCCGCAGGGCTCTCCGGCGGGAGTGTCGGCCCGCGCCGCGGGTGCGGCCGCCGGAGCGAACGCAGCGGCCCGGGCGGGGCGCCGGCGCAGCGCCACCGCCGTCAGCCCGACGACGAGCACCAGTCCGACGCCGGCGGCCGCGTACGCCCAGACGGGGATCGCCTCGAAGAAGCCCTCCGCCGTCCGAGGCGCCGCGACGGTGTCGCCGGAGGCGGTGGGAGAGGGCGTCGCGGCGGGCGGAGGAGCCAGGTCGACGTCCAGTCGCTCCAGGTAGGTGCGCAGTGCGGTGGCGTCGGTGATGAAGTTGAAGTTCCGGGCGACGCCCAGGGTCATGAAGCTGTTGACGCCCAGCACCTCTCCCCGGTCGTTGATCGTCGGGCCACCGGACATGCCGAACGACAACTCGGCGTTGACCTCGGTGCCCGCGACGCCGTCCGGGCTGACCTGCGAGGAGCTGACGGTGCCGCTCTTGAACGACGCCCGGATGCGGGTCACGTCCGTGACGGCGGCGACCGTGTCCGGGAACCCGATGGCCGTGAGCGGGTCGCCGATCGCGGCGGGCTCCTCGGCGATGGGCAGGGCCGGAGTGGCCTCGGGCAGTCCGTTGGCCTTGAGGAGCGCGAGGTCGCCATCGGCGAACGGCTGGTAATCGACGACCTGCACGGTGATCGGATCCGGGATGACGGCGCCCTCGACGGCCGGCGGCTGCACCACCTGCACGATCCGGGCGGGGTCCGAACCCTGTTCCAGCCCCTCCACCGGCCAGTTGGCGTAGGCCTCGGGTGCGAGGTCCAGCGCGTTGTTGTCGGAGAGGAACTGCTGCAGGATCGCGGCCCTGCCCTCCGCGGGGTCGACGCAGTGCCCGGCCGTCACGATGTGGCCGTCGTCGGCGGCGAACCACCCGGTGCAGCCGGTCATCACGCTCACGGGATCCGACCAGACGGGGGCGCCGGTGGCGTCGGGGTGCAGGACGTAGCCCTGCCAGCTCACCCCCACGAGCACGACGGACTTCTCCGCGTCGGAGACCTCCTGGGCCGCTGCCGTGCCCTGACCCGCCAGGAGCACCCCCGTGCAGGCGATGCCGGTCATCAGGACTGCCGCGGTGCGCCGTCCTCGGTGCGCTGTCGCCTCGTGGCGATCGGTCATGTGGGCTCCCGGGTGGGTGGGATGGACATCGGGTCGCGGTGCGCGCAGGGCGCCGCGCCCTCCCAGGACGGCCCACGGACGGTTCCTGATACTCCGTGGGGAGCGCACGAGTCGGCCATCCACCTGCTGGGCCAGCCGACCGCCCGCGGACGCCACAGAGCTTGTGACCTCCGTCACCGGGGGTTAGGAAGAGGCCCCCGAACCCCTGGAGCGCCCGTGCAGCAACGACGCCGGCACCGGGCGACCTCGGCGGTCCTCGGCGTCCTGACCCTCGCGGCGACGCTCTCGATCACCGCCACACCCGCGGCCGCCGGCCCACCCCGCGCCGTACCCCTCTCGGTCTTCCCGACCGACCACCTGACCGTCCGGGACGAGGCCCAGGTGACCGGCCGCCGCGTCCACCTGCGCGCTCGCGGGTGCGTCCAGGAGGTGCTCTGCGGGCTCGTCCGTGAGCTGGACCAGCTCGACGGCTTCGACCTCGACCCGCGCATCGCCGTCCGGTTCGACCGACCGGTCGACCCGGCCGAGCTCGCCGGTCGGATCACCGTGCAGAGCGCGGACGGATGGCGCACGGGCGTGGACCGGGTCGTCTGGGACCCGGCGACCACCACCCTCTACGCCCACCCCGCCGAGCAGCTGGCGCCGAGCACCACCTACCGGCTGCGCGTCCACGGGGGGCCGGCCAACGAGGCCATCGTCGAGACGTTCACGACGATGAGCGCGACCGACGGGCTGCTGGACCTGCGCCGCCAGATCGACAGCGGCGAGGCCGCCACCGTGGCCGGCATCGAGGACCGCGGCCTGCGGCTGGACGGCGCCTTCCCCGTGGCCGGCACGACGCTCACGTGGCTGAAGGACGACGCCCCGCCGGGCACCCCCACGGACCCGAACCCGGCGCCGCAGCCCCTCGCCCAGCTGCCCCCGGACAGCACGCTGGCGTTCGGCTCGTTCCTCGCGCCGTCCTGGCTGGGCGACGACGTCACCATCGAGCAGACGCCGACCCGGGACGCCGGCCCGAAGCCCGTCGGGAGCGAGCGGCTGCCGTTCGTCGCCGTCCTCCCGGCCGGCAGCCCGCCCCCGGGTGGGTGGCCGGTGGCTGTCTTCGGGCACGGCTTCACCCGGTCGGCCGCCGACGTCCTGGTGGCCGCGAGCACCAACGCCCGCAGCGGGATCGCCACCATCGGGACCAACGTGGTCGGGCACGGCTTCGGCCCGGACAGCACCTGGCAGGTGACGCGCGACGGCAGCACGGTGAGCTTCCCGTCCTACGGCCGCGGTGTGGACCAGGACGGCGACGGGGTGGTCGAGTCCACCGAGGGGTCCTCGGCCACCGGTGCTGCGGCCCCGGCGTCGTCCCGGGACGCCCTGCGGCAGACGACGGCGGACCTGATGACGCTGGTGCGCGCGCTCGGCGGTGCCGACGTCACCGACGACGGGGTGCCGGACCTGTCCGGCCGCGGCGTCACCTACTTCGGCCAGAGCTTCGGTGGCATCTACGGGACCATGCTCGCCGGGGTCGACGACCGGGTCTCGCGCTCGGTGCTCGACGTCCCCGGGGGTCCGATCAGCGAGATCGCCCGGCTGTCGCCGTCCTTCCGCCCGCTCACCACGGCGGCGCTGGACGCCGCCGGGCTGCTCAACAGCACCGACCCGACCCGCGGGTACTTCCAGGAGCAGCTGCCACTGCGCGGTGAGCCACCGGTGACGGTGACCGTGCCGGGTGCGGTGGAGATCCAGGAGTACCTGTCGCGGGCGACGTGGCTGTCCCGCTCGGGCAGCCCGGAGACGTTCGCGCCGCTCATCGAGCCGGACCGGGTGCTGGTCCAGGTCGCCTTCGGCGACCGGACGGTGCCCAACCCGACGTCCTCCACGCTCCTGGACGCCGGGGACCTGTGGTCGCGCACCAGCCTGTACCGCAACGACCGCACACCCCGGGCGGCGTCGGACCCGCACGGGTTCCTGCTCGACCCGCGGTTCGCGCCGGCGACGCAGCAGGGCCAGGCTCAGGTCGCCGCGTTCCTCGGGGACGGCACGGTCGTGGACCCGGACGGGCCGGGGGTGACCTGGGAGGTGCCGATCAGCTGTCCTGAGCTCCTGCTGCCGCTGAACTACGCCTCGGAGGCCACGCGACCCTGAGGCGCCGCGGTGTTCCACGTGGAGCACCGGCTCGCCCGGCCGTACCCGCGCCGCGAGGGCCCGGGCGCACGACGACGGAGGGCGGGGTGCACGGCTCGCGCCGCGCACCCCGCCCTCCGTCGTCAGCGGGTCGAGGAACCGCTCAGGCGGCCGCGGGCGCCGTCCACTCCGCCTGCAGGCGGCGGCGGGTGCGCCGGTCGCCGGTCGTGGCCCTGTAGAGCTTGACCAGCTGCGACGGCAGGTTCTTCCGGTTGGTGGCGTCCAGCCAGCCGTTGGGCAGCGACAGCCGGATGATCTTGTGCCAGGCCGAGCCGACCTGCTGGGGCAGCGGCGCGGTGTGGTAGTTCAGGCCGTAGCGGTCGAACAGGTCGCGGATCTTCGGCGCGATCTCGGCGTACCGGTTGCTCGGCAGGTCCGGGAACAGGTGGTGCTCGATCTGGTGCGACAGGTTCCCGGTCATGATGTGCATGGCCTTGGAGCCGGAGATGTTGGCCGAGCCGAGCATCTGGCGCAGGTACCACTCGCCGCGGGTCTCGCCGTCGATCGACTTCTTCTCGAAGGTCTCGACGCCCTCGGGGAAGTGCCCGCAGAGGATGACCGAGTTGGACCAGAGGTTGCGCACCAGGTTGGCGGTGAAGTTGGCCGCCAGCGTGGACAGGAAGTTCGGGCCCGACAGCAGCGGGTGGGCGACGTAGTCCTTGGCCACCTGCCGGCCGATCTTGCGCAGCACGGCCTTGGCACGCTTGCGGAACTCCGGGTCACCGGTCTGCTTCTTGGCGACGACCGCACCGAGCTCGAGGTCGTAGGCCGCGATGCCGTACTCGAAGAAGCAGGCGTTGATGAAGCTCCAGATCGGCTGGCCGAGGTGGAACGGCTGCCACGGCTGGTCCTCGTCGACGCGCATGATGCCGTAGCCGAGGTCGTTGTCCTTGCCGATCACGTTCGTGTACGTGTGATGCAGCTCGTTGTGCGAGTGCTTCCACTGATCGGCCGGGCTGGCCATGTCCCACTCCCACGTCGTGGAGTGGATCTTCGGGTCCCGCATCCAGTCCCACTGGCCGTGCAGGATGTTGTGCCCGATCTCCATGTTCTCGAGGATCTTGGCGACCGACAGGCCGATCGTCCCGACGACCCACGCGGGCGGGAAGCCCGAGGCGAGCAGGACGGCGCGGCTGCCCAGCTCGATCTTGCGGTGGACGTCGATGACCTTGCGGATGTAGCGGGCGTCGTCCTCGCCGCGGGTGTCGATCACACTCTGGCGGATGTCGTCGAGCTCCTTGCCGATGAGATCGATGTCCTCGGCGGTGAGGTGCTCGATCGGGTTGTCGGCCTTCTTCTGCAGAACGGTCATGCGGTGCGGCTCCTCGGGTCTCGAGTGGTCAGTGGTCGATGTCGCAGGCGCCGGCGGCGGCGCTGATGCAGGTCTGCACGAGGACGCCGTCCCC
>DASQXT010000420.1:0-6499 GCA_035639575.1 Geodermatophilus sp. | reverse complement strand
ACCAAGCCCGACGCCGGCAGCGCCCTGGGCCCGGACGGCGTCCGCGGGCTGGCCGAGGCGGCCCGCGCCGCCGGGTTCCGCACCGTCGCGATCGGCGGCATCGACGTCGACCGGGCCGCCGAGGTGGCCGCGACCGGCGTGGACGGCGTCTGCGTCGTCTCGGCGATCTGCGCGGCGGCCGACCCGGACGCCGCCGCCCGCGCGCTCCGCTCGGCCATCGACCGGGGCCGGCTCGCGCAGGTGGTCCGGTGAGCGGACAGGGGCGTGAGCATCGCAGCGAGGAACGAGCGAGGAGCGGAGCGCCCCGCGGTAGCGAACCAGGAGGCCCGAGCGCGGAGGGGCGGGTGGGGGTGCGCACAGCCCTGACCGTGGCCGGGAGCGACCCCAGCGGCG
This sequence comes from Geodermatophilus sp., assembly GCA_035639575.1. GTDB lineage: Bacteria > Actinomycetota > Actinomycetes > Mycobacteriales > Geodermatophilaceae > Geodermatophilus. The sequence goes on along the minus strand of DASQXT010000420.1, from coordinate 6,106 downwards.
GCGCCGGCATCCAGGCCGACCTCAAGACCTTCAGCGCGCTGGGCGTCTACGGGACGGCGGTGCTCACCGCGCTGACCGCCCAGAACACCCGCGGCGTCACCGGCGTGCACGGCGTCCCGCCGGAGTTCGTGGCCGAGCAGCTGGCGACCCTCTTCGCCGACGTCGAGGTGCACGCCACCAAGCTCGGCATGCTCGGCACCGCCGGCGTGGTGCGCGCCGTCGCCGCGGCGCTGGCCGAGCACCCGGGCGGGCCGGTCGTGTGCGACCCGGTGATGGTCGCGACCAGCGGCGACCGGCTGATCGACGACGCCGCGATCGACGCCGTCCGCACCGACCTGCTGCCCCTGGCCGACCTGGTCACGCCGAACGTGCCGGAGGCCGCCGTCCTGCTCGACGTGCCCCCGGCCACCGACGTCGACCAGCTGCCCGGCCAGGCCACCGCGCTGCTCGCACTCGGCCCGCGGGCGGTGCTGCTCAAGGGCGGCCACCTGGGTGGGGACGACAGCGTCGACGTGCTGGCCACCGCGGACGGCGTGACGGTCACCCGGCGGCCGCGGATCGGCACCACCTCGACGCACGGCACCGGCTGCACGCTGTCCTCGGCGCTCGCCGCCCTGGCCGCGCGCTCCCGCACCGGCGACTGGTCCCGGCTGGTCGACCCCGCCCGGGACTACCTGCAGCGGGCGCTGGAGGCGGGGGAGAGCCTGGGCGTCGGCTCCGGCCACGGCCCGGTGCACCACTTCGCCGGCATCTGGGAGCCGCTCCCGCGTTGACCATCGGCATCCGGCTGTGCGCACCGGCGTGCCTACCGACCAGATGCCGATGATCACGGCGGACGCGCGTCGACGGGCGAGCGGTCCGATGGTTCCAGGACCGCCGCGGTCAGCCGGCGGGCGGGAGCACGCGGCGGTCCTGCAGCACGCGGATCCAGTGCACGAAGCTCTCCTCGGTGTCCCACACCTCGGTGAAGCCGGCTTGCTTGATCTTGACCGTGCTCACGAAGGCGGGCGGTGGAGGCTGGGTCGCCCCGTGGGCGAAGCAGAAGTCCGCGTAGTGGTGCGACTCCCCGAGCAGGTCGGTCATCGCGATCGGTCGCAGCCCGTGCTCGGCCACGACCTTCTCCCACGTGTCGGCCTTCGCCGGGAGGAACTCGGCCAGCGACAGCGGCTGGTCCGGTGCGGCCGGCACGCCGAGCGCGTCGGCGAGGGCCGGCCACAGGTCACGCCACTCGAAGACCTCGCCGTTGGTCAGGTTGAAGTGCTGACCAGCAGCCGCCGGCGCCTCCGCGGCCCACCTGATGGCGTTCGCCACCAGCCGGGTGTCGACGGCCTCCCACACGTACGGCGCCCCGCCGGGGAAGCCGAAGGGCCGCCCCTCGGCCTTGCAGATGGCGGCGTACGCCCCGATCACCGGTGGCAGGTTCATCACGACGCCGGTGTTCGGCCCGACGATCAGCTGCGGGCGCATGATCGTCCAGGTGAAGCCCGCGGTCGCTGCCTCAGCGGTCAGGTAGTCCTCCTGCAGCCAGTAGAAGTTGGCGTGCTGGTCACGCGGGTGGCGCTCACGCGCCGGCACGCGCATCGGGTGCAGGTGGATGCCGTAGGCCTTGGTCCCCTGCAGCAGCGTCACGTGCTGGAGGGAGCCGGCCTCGACCAGCGGCTGGACGACGTTGCGGAGCATGGCCAGGTTGGTGTCCATCTGGTCCTGCTCGGTCCAGCCCGCGATCAGCCCGGGCTTCTCGAAGACGGCCGCGTAGACCACGTGCGTGATGCCGGTCAGCCCCGAGACCGCCGTCCGGGTCGCCGCCTCGTCCCGGAGATCGACCGTCAGGTGCTGGAACGGTCTGCTGTTGAACACCTCGGGACGGCGCCGGGACACGGCGACGACGTCCCAGCCGTCGTCGAGGAAGCGGTCGACGCACGCAGTGCCGACCAGACCGCTGGCCCCGGCGACGAGAACGGTGTCGGCCATGGTCTTCTCCTCAGGCCGCGGGAGCGGGGGCTGACGATGGTGCGGAGCACGTCGGGCGGACGTCAACCGGGTCCGCCCCGGCTGGCCGCCGTCCCGGCGCGTCGTCCCGCAGCCCCCCGCCCGGTGCTCCCCGGGCGTGACCACGGCGGCCGGTCGCGGATCATCGACGGCGGTCAGCACGACGACGAGGAGGTGGGGCGTGCGGCGGGAGGCGAGCATCCTGCACCTGGACCTCGACGCCTTCTTCGCCGCGGTCGAGCAGCGCGACAAGCCCTCGCTGCGGGGCCGGCCGGTGGTGGTCGGCGGCGTAGGGGGGCGCGGCGTGGTGGCGACGGCGTCCTACGAGGCGCGGGCCTACGGCGCCCGCTCGGCGATGTCCACCGCCGAGGCGCGCCGCCGCTGCCCGTCCGGGACGGCGTTCCTCGGCGGCCGCTTCGCCGCCTACCGCCGCACCTCCGACGTCGTGATGGCGCTGCTGCGCGAGCTGTCGCCGCTGGTCGAGCCGGTGTCGATCGACGAGGCCTACGTCGACCTCGCTGTCACATCCCCCACCCACCCCCGCCTCGACCTGTCGGTGGACGGCGTGACCGAGCTGGCCCGCGACCTCAAGGCGCGGATCGCCGCGGCCACCGGCGGGGTGACCGGGTCGGTCGGCATCGGCAGCTCCAAGCTGATGGCCAAGATCGCCTCGGACCTCGACAAGCCCGACGGGCTGGTCGTCGTCCCGCCGGGGGGCGAGCTGGAGGTGCTGCACCCCCTGCCGGTGACCCGGCTCGGGGGCGTGGGACCGGCGACCGCCGAGCGGCTGCACCAGGTGGGCGTGAAGACCGTCGCCGACCTGGCCGCCAAGTCGCTGCCGGACCTGGTCGCGCTGGCCGGGCGGGCGCACGGCACGGGGCTGTACGCGCTGGCCCGCGCCGAGGACGACCGGCCGGTGGTCGCCGAGCGGGAGGCCAAGTCGATCTCGCAGGAGGAGACCTTCGCCCGCGACCTCACCGACCTGAGGGTGCTCGGCCGGTACGTCGACAGCATGGCCGCGCGGGTCGGCAGCCGGCTGCGCGCGTCCGCGTACTCGGGCCGGACGGTGACGCTCAAGCTGCGCCGCTACGACTTCACCACGCTCACCCGCTCGCAGACGCTGCCCCACCCGACCGACGACCCGCGGGTGATCGCCTCGATCGCCGCGCGGCTGCTGGCCGAGGCCGGCACCCAGGGCGGGCTGCGGCTGCTCGGGGTCGGGGTCTCGGGGCTGTCGCTCTACGCGCAGGGCGACCTGTTCGCCACCGACGACGAGCCGGTGGACGAGGACGTGGCGGCGCCCGGCGCCGAGGTGGAGGAGGAGGCCGAGCCGCTGACCGCGGAGGCGCGCTGGTGGCCGGGCCAGGACGTGCGGCACGACGAGCACGGCGCCGGCTGGGTGTGGGGTCGCGGCCTCGGCCGGGTCACCGTGCGCTTCGAGGGCCCGCTGACCCTGCCCGGGCCGGTGCGCACGCTGACCGCCGACGACCCGGCCCTGCACCCGGCCGAGCCGCCGGAGTGGCGGGTCAGCGCGCCAGCGCCATCCACCCCATGACGGTGAGGTCCCGGTCGACCGGGACGACGACCTGCTGGCCGAACCAGGTGACCAGGTGGGCCGCGTAGCGACCCTCGCCGTCCACCTCGACCCGGCGGACCGTCGCGCCCGGGTGCTCGCCGAGAGCGGCCGTCGCCACCCGCACCTCGAGGTCGGGGTCGAGGGCGTCGGCGCTCGGCGGGGTCGGCAGCGGCGTGCGCGTGCGGCGGGACCGGCGTCCGGTCAGGGTCTGGGTCATGGTGGTGCCTCCCGTCCTCCGGCCCCCGGTGGGCCGCTGGTGAGGTCGAGCCTCGGGGGCGCACCTGTGGCCCACCTGGGCGCCAGGTGCCGGTTGCCTCGGGATCTGCCCTCGTCGGCGACCATGGGCGGGTGACGGAGCAGAGCGCCTGGACGCGGATCACCCAGCAGGACCCGGGCCACTCGGCCGCCTACGTGCAGCGGTTCAGGGACCTCGCCGCGCAGGGGTTCGACCTGGCCGGCGAGGCGCGGCTGGTCGACGCGATGCTGCCGCGCGGCTCCCGGGTGCTGGACGCCGGCTGCGGGCCGGGGCGCACCGGCGGCTGGCTGGCCCGCGCGGGGCACGACGTGGTCGGGGTGGACGTCGACCCGGTGCTCGTCGCGGCCGCCGAGGAGGACCACCCCGGGCCGCGGTGGCTGGTCGGCGACCTCGCCGAGCTCGACCTGCCGGCGCGCGGCGTCCCCGAGCCGTTCGACGCCATCGTCGCGGCGGGCAACGTGATGGCCTTCCTGGCGCCGAGCACGCGGGTCGTCGTCCTGCGGCGGCTGCGGGCACACGTGGCCCCCCGTGGGCGGGCGGCGATCGGTTTCGGCGCCGGCCGCGGCTACGCCTTCGACGACTTCCGCGCCGACGCCCGCGACGCCGGCTGGGCGGAGGACCTGCTGCTCTCCACCTGGGACCTGCGGCCGTTCACCCCGGACTCGGACTTCCTGGTCGCCGTCCTGCGCCCCGCCTGAACCGACTGGAACGGCCCCCTTCCAGGGGCCCGCCGCGAGCTTGCGAGGGGTGGGGAGGAAGGGGGTCCTTCTGTCACCGCTCCACCCCGCCGAGGGCCAGGGTCAGTTCGAGGACCGACTGCGGGTCGTCGAGGCGCTCGCCGTACAGGTCGCGCAGCTGGCCCATGCGGTAGCGGACCGTCTGCGGGTGCACGAACAGCTCGGCGGCGACCTTCTCCCGGCGCCCGTGGTGCAGCAGCCAGGAGCGCAGCGTCTCCACCAGCTTCTCGCGGGGGCCGGGGCCCAGCCCGTCGAGCGGGGCGAGCACCTGGGCGCGCAGGTCGGCGAGCGCCTCGCCGTCGGCGCGCAGCACGAGGTCGGCCAGCCGCAGCTCGGTGTCGACCGGCAGGTCGCCGTCCGGGTGCAGGCCCAGCTGCAACGCCCGCAGCGCCCGCGAGTAGGAGGAGCGGGCCTGCTGCCACGGCCGGGCCGGGCCGACGACGGCCTCCCGCCCGCTCAGCGCCCGGACCAGCTGGGTGCGGGCGTACCCGTCGGCGTCCGGCACGAGCAGCACCGAGCGCTCGGCGCCGGGCTCGGTGCCGGGCAGGTCCTCCCCGGCCTGCAGCGTGCGGACGTCGAGCACGGCGAGCGCGCCGCGGACCCGGGACTCGGGTACCAGCACCGCGGTCAGGGTCCGGGGCGGCGCCCAGTCCGCGCGCTCGGCGGCGGCGACGAGGTCGTACGGGGGCGCGCCGGTGAGCAGCAGCTCGGTCAGCCGTTCCAGGTTGCGGCGGCGCAGCCGGCCGCTGCTGTCGAGGTGGTCGGCGTGGCCGGAGGCGCTGGCCGCCGACAGCTGGTCGATGTAGGCGAACACCAGTTCGGCGAAGCGGGCCAGCGACCCGGCGGGCATGCCGGCCGTCACCGCCGTCTCGCTCATGTGCCGCCACGCCACCCGCGCGCCCACCCGGTAGGCGGCCAGCAACGCGTCCATGGTCCGGCCCGACTTGGCCTCCCCGCGACCGAGGGCGTAGGCGCCCTCGAGCGCCGGGCCGATCGGCCGGCTGGGGTCCGCCCCGCCGTCCGCCGTCGCCAGCTCCAGGAAGCCACCGAGGGCCAGCTGGACGGCGTTCTCGATCTTCCGGCCCATGACGCCGCTGAACGCCTCGGTGTAGCTCGGCACCTCGACGACGATCGCCGCGACGGTCCGCTCGGCGACGGCCGGCAGCTGGCCCCGCATCGCCGCCGCGACCTCCGGCGGGAAGGTGTCCTGCTGCGGCGCCATCGACGCTCCCTCCGCTGCGGGCCGTGTCGGGCAGGGGACCTTGTTCGGCAGGAACAGTATCCGGCGGCACGTTCACGCCCACGGCACAGGTGATTGCGCGCAACGCTGGGAATCATCAGGTGTATGACCGCGACCGTCCCGCGCCCTCCGTCGGCCCGGCCGACCCTGAGCGCGCTGCGTGACCGGGCGATGCGCCTGGCCGAGTTCGTCACGACCCCGCTGCTGCCGGCCGACTACCTCGACATGGTCAACCCACTCCGTGCAGGCGCGGACCTGCGCGGCCGGGTCGTCGCCGTCCACCGGGAGACCCGGGACGCCGCCACGCT
>DASQXT010000419.1:0-2791 GCA_035639575.1 Geodermatophilus sp. | reverse complement strand
ACGAGCAGGACGATGAACAGGCCGGGGAGCGTGACCAGCCACCATGCGGTGGTGATGTAGTCCTGGCCGTCGGCGATGATCCGGCCCCAGGTAGCGAACGGCCGCTCGGGACCGGCGCCGAGGTAGGACAGCGCGCTCTCCAGCAGCACCGCCTGGGCCAGCAGCAGCAGGACGACGAGCGTGGCCTGGCGCAGGACGTTGGGGATGACGTGCCTGGTGAGGATGGACACCCGGTGCAGCCCGAGGACCTGCGCCGCGGCCACGTAGGGCTTCCCCCGCTCCACGAGCACCAGCGAGCGGGTCAGCCGGGCCACCTCGGGCCACTGGGCGATCGCGATGACGAAGGTGATCACCGGGATCGACGGCCCGAACAGGGCGACGACGAGCAGCAGCATGAGGAGCAGTGGCAGCGACAGCTGGGCCTCCAGCAGCCGGGAGACGACGGCGTCGACCCACCCACCGAAGAACCCGGCGGCGGCGCCGAGCGCGATGCCGAGGAGTCCGGAGACGATGATGGCCAGTACGCCGATCATCAGCGACGTCTGCCCGCCGTGGAGTACCCGGGAGAGCAGGTCGCGGCCGAGCTGGTCGGTGCCGAGCAGGTGGCCCTCGGAGAACGGCGGCAGCAGGCGGGCGCCGAGGTCCTGGTCGTCCGGGCCGGGCAGCGGGAGCACGGCGGCCAGGGCGACCGGTGCCACGACCAGCAGGGCGCAGACCGCGCCGACGCGGAGCTTCACCCGCGCCCAGCGCTGCAGACGGCGCGCGCCGGAGGACTGCAGTTGGGCCGGGGTCACGGCGCTGGGCCGTTCCTGGCGCTCCGGTGCGGTCGCCGGGCCCGGCGTCATCGTGCTGGTCATGCGGTCACCGCCTTCTCGGCGACGGGTGAGGGCGCCGTCGTCGCCGTCTTGGAGGGCTTGGTCAGCCGGACGCGGGGGTCCAGCAGCGGGTAGAGGAGGTCGACGAGGAGTTGGACGAGCACCGTCAGGGCGGCGGTGACGAGGACGGTGGCCTGGATGAGCGGGTAGTCGCGGGTCTCCAGGGCCCGGACCACCAGCGACCCGACCCCGGGCCAGGCGAAGACCACCTCGACCACCACGACGCCGTTGAGCATCGCGGCGAACCGGGTGCCGAGGGCGGTGAGGACCGGGATCGACGAGTTCCGCATGGCGTAGTGCCAGGTCAGTGCCCGGTCGGAGATCCCCCGCGAGCGGGCGACGGTGAGGTAGGGGGCGGCCATGTTGGTCGCCATCTCCCGGCTGACCAGCCGGGAGATCAGTGCCACCTGCAGGATCGCGATCGTGACCGCCGGCAGGACCAGACCGCCCCAGGTGGTGAACCCCGAGGCGGGGAAGATCGGCAGCACGACGGCGAGGAAGGTCAGCAGCATGATGCCGGTCCAGAAGTCCGGCATGGACTGCCCGGCGATGGTCAGCATGTTGGCGCCGAACTCGCGGGCGGTGTTCGCCCGACGGGCCATCCACACGCCCAGAGGGATGGCGACGACAGCGGTCAGCAGGATCGCGGACACGGCCAGCGTGATGGTGTACGGCAGTCGCTCGAGCACGACGTCGAGGGCCGGTGCCTGGAAGGAGAACGACGTCCCGAGGTCGCCGGTCACCAGGCCCTTCAGGTAGGTCACGTACTGGCCGAGGATCGACTCGTCGAGCCCGAACTGTTCCCGGATGCGTTCGAGGTCCTCAGTGGTCGGATTGGGGCCGGCGTAGGCAGCCGCCGGGTCCCCGGGTGCCAGTCGCAGCAGGACGAACACGGTGGTCAGCGTCAGGAAGAGCGTGAGGATGCTCTGCCCGAGGCGCTTGAGGATGTAGGTCGCCATGGGTCACCCCGCCAGCGTCGTCGTGGACAGGTCGAAGGAGTTGGTCGACTTGAGTTCCAGGTTCTGGACGCGGGTGCGCCGGGCGAGGACGGCCTTGGGGACGAAGGCCCACATGCACGGCCAGGTGTTCCACACCATGTCCTGGGCCCGGTCGAGCAGCTCCTGCCGACGGGTCGGGTCGACCTCGGCGGACGCTGCGGCGATCGCCTGCTCGACGTCCGGGAAGACGTAGCCGTGGTAGGTATCGCGTGTCTGCTCCTTCTCGGCGGTCCCGCCGTACATGCCCTGCAGCATGGTGAGCGCGAGGCCGGTGGGTGAGGCGAAGCCGTTGCCGAGGACGTCCCAGTCGCCGGCCCGTCCCTGCCGCCAGGCGGAGATGTCGCCACCGGGCTGGAACTGGTGCAGTCGCGTGCGGACGCCGACGTCGCCGAGCATCTCCACCACGGCCTCCATGACCTGGGTGTCGCTGGCGAACTCACCGGATTCCCAGATCACGGTCAGTTCCAGGTCACCGCTGCGGATACCGGCGGCCTCGAGCACCTGCCGCGCCTTGCGGGGGTCGTACCGGTACTCGTGCACCGCCGTCGCCCCCGAGAGCTCGGCGGGGACGACGCCCGTGGCCTGGGTGACCGAGCCGACCAGCACTTCGTCGACCAGTGCCTGCCCGTTGATGGCGTAGGAGAGCGCCTCGCGCACCCGGACGTCGGCCAGCGGGTGATCGGCGGGCTTGCGGAAGTTGTAGAACAGCTGGTTGAGCCGGGTGCCGGCGACACTCTCGATCCGCACGTCCGGCAGGCCGGCGAGCTGTTCGGCGGAGTCCGGAGAGATGGTGTCGATGACGTCCACCTCGCCGGAGCGCATCGCCACCACCCGGCTGGACTCCTCCGGCATGAATCGCACGTTCACCGTCCGGATCGACGGCTTCGGCCCCCAGTAGGCGTCGTTGGCCTGCAGCGT
>DASQXT010000418.1:0-2630 GCA_035639575.1 Geodermatophilus sp. | reverse complement strand
GACTACCTGGTCCGCCAGCTCGACCTCACCGACGAGCAGATCGACAACGGCGGGCTGACCATCCAAACGACGCTGCGGCCCGACCTGCAGCGCTCCGGCGACCAGGGCGTGCTCAACAACACCCCGATGGGCGACCCGTTCGCCGGCATCCTCACCGCCGTCCAGCCCGGCACCGGCCACGTGCTGGCGATGAGCGTGAACCGCCGCTTCGGCTGCGCCGGCCCCGAGTGCGAGTCGGTGAACCTCAACGTCGTCCCGGGGCAGGGCGCGGGCTCGACCTACAAGGTCTTCACCGCGGCCGCCGCGCTCGAGCGGGGCATCCCGATCTCGCACGTCATCACGGCCAGCGAGCCCTACGTCTCGCGCGTGTACAAGGACGGCGCCGGGCGCTACGACGTGGAGAACGTCGGTGACAACTACCCGCGGACCCTCTCGATGTCCGAGGCCCTGGTGCGCTCGTCCAACACCTACTTCCTGGCCCTGGAGGACCAGCTGGGCAGCGTGGAGGGCCCGGTGCGCATGGCCGAGCGGATGGGCCTGTTCCAGTTCAGCGACCCGGACCTGCCGCAGCGGATCATCGACGAGAACCGCGGGTCGTTCACCTTCGGCCCCGAGTCGACCAGCCCCCTGGCCCTGACCAGCGCCTACTCCACGCTGGCGGCCAACGGCACGCAGTGCGACCCGACGCCCGTGACCGCGGTGCTCGACCGCAACGGGGAGCCGCTCACCGGCGAGGACGGGCGGCCGGTCGTCACGGGTGACGGGTGCACGCCCGACGCGGTGCCGGCCGAGGTCGCGGCGACCCTCAACCAGGTGCTCGTCGGGGACACCGAGTCGCCGTTCGGCACCGGCCGCAACGCCGCCATCGCCGGCCACCACATCTCCGGGAAGACCGGGACCAGCCAGGACAACCTCTCGGTCGCGTTCGTCGGCTCCACGCCGCGGTACACGGCGAGCGTCATGGTGTACAACCCCAAGGCGCGCGAGCAGGTCCGCGGCTTCGGTGGCGGCATGCCGGCGTCCATCTACTGGCACGCGATGTCACCGATCCTGCTGGGGCAGCCGGCCGTGCAGTTCACCCCGCCGGAGTCGTCGGCCACTCCCGCGGCTCCCGGAGAGACCCGGGCCGCGCCGGACGCCGCGGCCACGCCGTCCCCCGCGCCCACCGAGGCCGCTCCGGCCGACCCGGCGGCCGGAGCCGGCGACACCGACGACGGCGGGGACGACGGCACGGACGGCTGAGCCGACCCCGCCGGTGGCGGCGCCCGGACGAGCGGGCGCACGGCCGGCGGGTCACCTCCCCCGCCGCTCCCTGCCCGTGTCCGGGGGACGGAGCGGAACGACGGGAGCGCCCTGCCGGAGCAGCTCGGCCAGGACCCCCTCCGCCACCCGTCTGCGGGCGTCGGCGCGTGCGCGCAGCACCGCGGCGAGGTGCGGGCTGGCGCACCGCCCGGCCCGCGCCTCCAGCACGTCGGCGGTCTCCACGTGGAGGGCGTACCGGCGCAGCAGGTCGAGCATCTCCCGGCGGCACTCGAACGACAGCCGGGACGGCGCGGACCCTCCACGCGCTGCTCCCGGAACCCGGGACGGACTGCTGCCGCCGGCGCCGCGCACGGTCACGGTCGCCACCTCCCCACATCGACGATGGCCTGTCGTGGAGGAGACGCACCCGGGGGCCGGGGATGACGCGGGCGGGTGTGGGTCAGGCGCCGGGGCCGCGCCGCGCCATGTCGTAGCTGGCCAGCACCTCGACGAGGAAGTCCGACGCCGACCGGGCGATGAGGGGGACCTCGTCGCCCGGACAGTCCTGGAGCACCTCGGTGAGGACCTCGTGGTGGACCCGGACGACCTCGAGCAGGCTGCGACCACCGGCCAGCGCCCCGCGCCCCAGCCGGTAGCCGCTGTCCAGCGCGGACTCCTCCCGCCGCGACAGGTACCGGAGGAACGCGGCCCGGTAGTCGCGCAGCAGCGGCTCACCCACCGTCACGTCCGTGGCGCGGGCGGCGCCCCGACGCACTGGTCCAGCTCGGCCAGGCCCTCCTCCAGGTCGAGGGCGGTGAGCACCCGGCCGGTGTCCATGCCGAGCTCCACCATGGCGAACGCGACGTCCGGCTGGATCCCGACGATCACGGTCACCGCCCCGCGCAGCCGGGCCATCTCGCCGATGTCACGCAGCGTCCGGGAGGCGAAGGAGTCCAGGACGTCGAGTGCGGCCACGTCGATGACGACTCCCCGCGCACGGTCGGAGCCGATCCGTTCCACCAGGTCCTGCTGGAACCGCACCAGCTGCGAGTCGTCCAGGGCGGTGTGGATCGACGCGATCAGGTACGGGCCCTGCCGCAGGATCGAGAACAGCCGCGGGCCACCGTTCACGGCCCACCGTTCCCGTCCTCGCGGGACACCGAGTACCCGAGGAGCCGCTCGGCCTCCTCGAGGCCGCCCTGCAGGTCGCCGATGGTGTTCATCTTCGACAGGTCGACGCCGATGGTGACCAGCGTCTGCGCGATCTCCGGGGACAGCCCCGTGATGATCACGCTGGCGCCCATCAGCCGCGAGGCGTCGACCGTCCGCACCAGGTGGTTGGCGACGGACTCGTCGACGTCCGGGACGCCGGTGATGTCGACGACGAC
>DASQXT010000417.1:0-2133 GCA_035639575.1 Geodermatophilus sp. | reverse complement strand
CGGGCCGGGGCCGGGTGCCGCTGCGCTGGCCGGCGGTCGTGCTGCGCACGCCCAAGGGGTGGACAGGGCCGCACACCGTGGACGGCGTACCCGTGGAGGGGACGCAGCGGTCCCACCAGGTGCCGCTGAGCCGGGTGCGCGAGGACCCGGCGCACCTGGCGCAGCTGGAGCGGTGGCTGCGCTCCTACCGGCCCGAGGAGTCCTTCGACGGCCGGGGACGGCTGGTGCCCGAGCTGGCCGCGCTGGTCCCGGACGGCGATCTGCGCCTCTCCGCGACACCGCGGGCCGGGGGACCCCGCTTCCGGGTCCGCCCGCTGCCCCTGCCGGACCTTGCCGACCACGCGCTGCCCGTCCCCGCGCCCGGCGTCCTGCAGCACGAGAGCACCCGGCCGCTGGGCGGGTACCTGCGCGACCTGCTCGTCCGCAGCGGACGCGCCGACGGCGGTGGCGACTTCCGCCTGTTCTCGCCGGACGAGACGAACAGCAACCGGCTCGGCGCCGTCTTCGAGGTCACCGACCGGTGCTCGATGCTGCCCGTGCTGCCGGGCGACGAGGCGATCGGCCCCGACGGCCGGGTGGTGGAGGTCTTGAGCGAGCACCTGTGCGAGGGCTGGCTGGAGGGCTACACCCTCACCGGCCGGCACGGCCTGTTCGCCACCTACGAGGCGTTCGCCATGGTCAGCGCCTCGATGGTCGTGCAGCACGCCAAGTGGCTGCAGACGGCGGCCACCGAGCCCGGCCGCACCCCGGTGCCCTCGCTGAACGTGCTGCTCACGAGCACGACCTGGCGCAACGACCACAACGGCTTCTCCCACCAGGGCCCGGGCCTGATCGACACCGTGGCGCCGCTGTCGCCGGACGTGACCCGCATCTGGTTCCCGCCCGACGCCAACAGCACCCTGGTCGTCGCCGAGGAGTGCCTGCGCAGCCGCGGCCACGTGAACCTGGTCGTGGTCGACAAGCAGCCGCATCTGCAGTACCTCGACCTGGACGCCGCCCGCACCCTGGTCTCCGCCGGGGCGGCGGTGTGGGAGTGGGCCGGCACCGAGGACCCCGACCGCGCCCGCTCCGACCTGCCGGACGTCGTCCTGGCCGCGGCCGGGGACGTCCCCACGATGGAGGTGCTCGCCGCCGCGCGGCTGCTGCGCGAGCACGTCCCGCACCTGCGCGTCCGGGTGGTTGATGTCGTCGACCTCCTGGGCCTGCTGCCACCGGGCGAGCACCCCTCGGCGCTCTCGCCGGAACGCTTCAGCGACCTGTTCACCGACACCGTCGACGTCGTCTTCGCCTTCCACGGCCACCCACGGGCGATCCACCCGCTGGTGCACGGCCGGCCGGACGTCGACCGCTTCCACGTCCGCGGGTTCACCGAGCACGGCACCACCACCACGCCCTTCGACATGGTGGTGCTCAACCGGATGAGCCGCTACGACCTGGTCCTGGAGGCGCTGCGCCGGTCCCGTCGCGTCCCGGAGGGCGGCGACGCCCTGGCCCGGCTGTGCCGCGAGCAACTGCGGCGGCACCGGGAGTACGTGTGCGAGGCACTCGAGGACCTGCCCGAGGTCCGCGACTGGACCTGGCAGCGGTGACCCCCGCCGATCACCACGGGACGCAGGGCGGGGAGTCGGGGAGGCGGCGCAGCACGAGCACGCACACGTCGTCGTCCCGCTCCCCCACCGCGGCGGCGAGGCGGGGGACCCCCACGTCGAGGTCCTCACCGCGGCGCTCGACCAGTCCGTCGGGGTAGAGGACGAGGGCCGACCCGGGCGGCACCTGGACCGTGGTCGTCGAGAACCGGGTCCCTGGGACGGCGCCCAGCATCCGGCCCCGGGCGCCGTCGAGCTGGTCGACCGTCCCGTCGGGGTGCCGCAGGAGCGGGAGCGGGTGCCTGGCGTTGGCGTACTCCAGCACTCCGGTCGCCCGGTCCAGGGACGCCACGACGGCGGTGGCGAGACCTCCGGTCGAGATGAGCAGCCGGTCCAGGCGGGTGAGGACGGCACCGGGTCCATACCCGTCGCACACGTACGCCCGCATCGCGCCGCTGGCCCGTGCCATCGAACCGACCGCGGCCAGACCGTGCCCGACGACGTCCCCGACGCAGAGCACCAGCCGCCCGTCGGGCACCTCGACCAC
>DASQXT010000416.1:0-7682 GCA_035639575.1 Geodermatophilus sp. | reverse complement strand
CCGAGGCCGGGCTGACCGGGGTGGGACTGCCCGAGGAGGCCGGCGGGTCCGGCGGCGAGCTGGCCGACGCGGTGGCCGTCGTCCGCACGCTGGCCGCCGGCGCGGGGGCGGTGCCGGTGGCCGAGCAGCTGCTGGCCGCGGGTCCCGCGCTGCTGGCCGCCGACCTCGACCTGCCCGACCCGGCCGAGCCGCTGACGCTGGCGGTCGCCGACATGGTGCACGCCGAGCCGTCGGACGACGGCGACGGGCCGGGGCGCTGGACGCTGACCGGCACCGCCACCGACGTCGCGTGGGCGGAGGTGGCCCGGCACGTCGCCGTCCTGGCACAACCCCCCGAGGGCATCGAGGGCGCGGTGCTCGCGCTGGTGGACACCGAGGGACTGGCGACCAGCGACGCGCGCAACCTGGCCGGGGAGCCGCGCGGGTCGCTGGTGTTCGGGGGCACCGCGGCGTCCGGCGCGCTGCTGACCCCGGCCCGGGCCGGCGAGGTGCGGGCCCGCTACGCGCTGGCGCGGGCGGTGCAGCTGGCGGCGGCGCTGGAGCAGGTGCTGGCCTGGACGGTGCAGTACGCCGGGGAGCGGCACCAGTTCGGCCGGCCGCTGGGCCGGTTCCAGGCGGTGCAGATGGAGCTGGCGCAGATGGCCGGCGAGGTCACCGCGGTGACCGCACTGGTCGACGCCGCCGTCCAGACCCTCGACCGCGACGAGGACGTCGTCCTGGCCGCGGCGGCGGCGAAGGTGCGCGCCGGTGCGGCGGTGGAGGTCGTGGCCCGGCTCGCCCACCAGGTGCACGGCGCCATCGGGTTCACCCAGGAGCACCGGCTGCACCACCTGACCCGGCGGCTGTGGTCGTGGCGCGATGAGGCCGGCTCCGAGCTGACCTGGTCGCAGGTGCTGGGCGTGGGCCTGCTCGCCCAGGGCGGCGACGGGCTCTGGCCGGCGCTGACCCGGGTGGTCTGAGAGGGCTCCCTGCCCTGCGGGAGGGCCTCGGGCAGGCGGGGACCCCCGCCGCCGCGCCCCGTCACGGGGCCGGCCGGTCGAGCCGGCCGGCCCCGCCGTCCTCACGCGGTGTCGGGCACCCGCAGGTGGGCGAGGACGAGCTCGAACTCGGCGACGTCGGTGATCTCGCCGTTCCCGGCGGCGGCGAACTCCTCACGAACGGCCGTGGCGTCGGCCCGGGAGCGCTCCAGCGTCCGGCGGTCGGCGTAGGTGACCGAGCCCGCGGCCCAGCCCTCCCGGGGGTCGACGAGCAGGCTCGCGCTGCAGAAGCCGTCGACCTCCTCGAGCCGCGGCAGCGAGCGGGTCCGGTAGGCGTCGAGGGCCGCCGCCATCCGGCTGGGGTCGGTCCGGGTCCAGGTGACCCGGGTGCACGCTCCGTCGGGCGCCTCGCGCACCCGGTGCACCACGGCGATCTCCCACGAGTGCAGCTCCACCGGGCCGCCGAGGACCTCGGCGAAGCGGGCCCGCAGCGGCCGCAACTGCTCGCCGGTGTCGGCCATGGCGGCCTCGTCCTTCCAGGACGTGGTGGCGATGCAGCGCCCGGAGTCCCGGTCGGCGAGCATCGACAGCCCCACGTAGCCGGGCAGTCCCTCGACGGCGGGCATGACCCGGTCCCGCAGGAAGGCGACGCCCTCGTCGATGGCCGCCGGCTGGCCCTGGACGGTGGTGGTGCGTGCGTACACGTGCTCTCTCCTCTCCCGGCGGGCCGGCCGGGGCAGTTGCGGATGGCCTCCCTGCAGGGTCCCGCCGCCGGCCCCGTCCCGAGGCTCGCCCCGAGCGTGCGAGGGGCGAGGAGGACGGGGTCCTTCCACGGTGGGGGGGCAGGGTGGTCCTTCCTCAGGCGGTCTCGGGTACCCGCAGGTGCGCGAGGACCAGGTCGAACTCCCGGACGTCGGTGACGGCCAGGCCCATCCTCGTCGCGAACTCGTCGCGCAGCGCGCGGGCGCCCTCGCGGTTCTCGACCATGTCCTCCGGGGTGTCGTAGGTGACCGCCGAGACGGCCATGCCCTCGGCCGGGTGGGTCATGAGGCTGACGCTGCAGAAGCCGGCGAGGTCGTCCAGCCGCGGCATGAGGCTCATCCGGAAGGCGTCGATGGCGCGGTCCATGCCGTCGGGCTCGCCGCGGATCCACGTCACGCGGGCGCAGGCGCCGTGGTGGGCCTCGTGCCGGCGGTGCATGGCCGACACCTCCCACTCCTGCACCTCGTACTGGCCGCCGCCGAAGGTCTGCACCTCCCGGTCCCGCATCGGCCGCACCCCCTCGGCGCCCGCCTGCATCGCCTCCCGGTCACGCCAGGACGTCGTGACGATGCACATCCCGGACTCCCGGTCGGCCAGCAGGGACAGCCCGACGCAGCCGTCCATGCCGCGGACGGCGGGCATCAACTCGTCGCGGACGAAGTCGATCCCCGCGTCCATCGACTGCGGGTTGCCACGGATGGTGGTCGAGCGTGCGTACACGGCACCGTTCCTCTCCAGGACACAGCAGTTCCAGGACGGCGGTGCTCCTGCGGCATCGCCGCGGCGCCCAGGGTCCTCGCGGCGGCAGCGGGTGGCAACGACCTGGTGCGCCCCGCGCCGACGGCGTCCCGCGCGGTCCCTCGGGAGCGCGTCCCCCGGCGCACGATGCCGCTCGCCGGTCGGCCACCACCCGGACCGGGCACCGCACGGAAGCGGGGCGTCGTCCCCGGTTCGTCGCCGGGACCGGCGATCGGCCAGGCTGGTGGCACCGCGGGACCCGTCCCGACGGGACCTCGACGCCGGCCGGGACGCCCCGGACCACGACGGTCGCACCCACCGCGACAGACAGGGAGTGTCATGGCCACCCTCTTCATCGGCGGCTCCTGGCGGCCGGGGTCCTCGTCGGAGCAGCGCGAGGTCGTCAACCCGTTCGACCAGAGCGTCGTCGCGAAGGTCGACGAGGCGACCGTCGAGGACGTCGCCGCCGCGGTCGGCGCCGCCCGGGCGGCCTTCGACGCAGGGGACTGGTCGGGCACCCCGGCGGCCGAGCGCGGTGCCCTGCTGCGCCGCGTCGCCGACCTCCTGGTGCGCGACCGGGAGGACGTCGCCCGGTTGGAGACGCTGGACACCGGCAAGACCGTCGGCGAGAGCCGTCAGGACGTCGACGACGTGGCCGCGGTCTTCCGCTACTACGCGGACCTGGCCGACAAGGACCCCGGCCGGCTGGTCGATGCCGGCCGCACCGACGTCGTCAGCCGCGTCGTCTACGAGCCCGTGGGCGTCTGCTCGCTCATCACGCCGTGGAACTACCCGCTCCTGCAGGTCTCCTGGAAGGTCGCACCGGCGCTCGCGGCCGGCAACACGATCGTCGTCAAGCCCAGCGAGGTCACCCCGCTGACCACCATCCGGCTGACCGAGCTGCTGGAGGAGGCCGGCGCCCCGGCGGGCGTGGTCAACCTCGTCCTCGGTGGCCGCGAGGTGGGGGCGGCGATGGTCGAGCACCCCGACGTGGACCTGGTGTCGTTCACCGGCGGCCTCGGCACCGGGCAGTCGATCCTGCGGGCGGCGGCCGAGACGGTGAAGAAGGTGACCGTCGAGCTGGGCGGCAAGAACCCCAACATCGTCTTCGCCGACGTCGACCTGGACACCGCCGTCGACAACGCCCTGACGGCGGTCTTCCTGCACGCCGGCCAGGTGTGCTCCGCGGGGACCCGGCTGATCGTGCAGGACGAGATCCACGACGAGTTCGTCGCGGCCGTGGCCGAGCGCGCCCAGCGCATCCGGCTCGGCAACGGGTTCGACCCGGCGACCGAGAGCGGCCCCCTGGTCTCCGAGCAGCACCGGGCGGGCGTGGAGGAGTACGTCGCGGCCGGCATCCGCGAGGGCGCCCGGCTGGTCACCGGTGGCCGCCGTCCCGGGGAGCCGGAGCTCGCCGGGGGGTTCTTCTACCTGCCGACGGTGTTCGCCGACTGCCGCCGCGACATGCGGATCGTGCAGGAGGAGTCCTTCGGGCCCGTCCTCACCGTGGAGCGGTTCACCACGGAGGAGGAGGCGATCGCCCTCGGCAACGACACCGACTACGGTCTCGCGGGCGCGGTCTGGACCGCCGACACCGCCCGGGCCGAGCGGGTCGCCCGGGCCCTCCGCCACGGGACGGTGTGGATCAACGACTTCGGCCCCTACCTGCCGCAGGCGGAGTGGGGCGGGTTCGGGCGGTCGGGGAACGGGCGTGAGCTCGGGCCGTCGGGTCTCGCCGAGTACCGCGAGGCCAAGCACATCTGGCGCAACACCGCCCCGGGACCGGTCCGCTGGTTCAAGGGCTGACCTCCCACCTCACCCACCGGACGGACCATGAGCCAGCACCCCACGCAGGACGGCGACTCCCACCTCGCCGAGTTCGGCTACAAGCAGGAGCTCGACCGCAGCATCGGCAGGTTCTCCAGCTTCGCGGCCGGCGTCAGCTACATCTCGATCCTGACCGGCACGTTCCAGCTGTTCTACTTCGGCTACGGCGCCGGGGGCCCGGCCTACCTGTGGTCCTGGCCGATGGTCTTCCTCGGTCAGCTGATGGTGGCGCTGTGCTTCGCCGAGCTGGCCGCGCAGTACCCCGTGGCCGGGTCGCTGTACAACTGGACCAAGCGGTTGGGCAGCCGGACCACCTCGTGGATGACCGGCTGGATGATGCTCACGGCCTCGATCGTGACGCTCTCGGCGACCGTCCTCGCCTACCAGATCACGCTGCCCCAGCTGTGGTCGGGTTTCCAGGTCGTCGGGGACGGCACGGGGACGTACGACTTCGCGGTCAACGCCGTCATCCTCGGCAGCGCCCTGATCCTGTTCACCACGGCCGTGAACGCCTACGGCGTGAAGCTCATGGCGCGGATCAACAGCACCGGCGTCGTGATCGAGCTGGCCGCCGCCGTGCTGATCATCGTGATCCTGGCCGTGGCGATGACCCGCAGCCCGGTCGAGGTCCTCACCGACACCGCCGCGGCGGCGGAGGGCCGGAACCTGGGCTACCTGGGCGCCTTCCTCGTCGCCTCGCTGGCCTCGGCCTACGTGATGTACGGCTTCGACACCGCCAGCTCCCTGGGCGAGGAGACCATCGACCCGCGGCGCACCGCGCCGAAGGCCATCGTCCGCGCGGTCACCGCCTCGTTCCTCCTCGGCGGCCTGATCCTGCTGTTCGGCCTCATGGCGGTGCGGGACCTCGACGACCCGCAGCTGTCGTCGAGCACCGGCGGTCTGCAGTACGTGCTGCTCCAGGTCGCCGGCACGGGGCTGGGCAGGGCCTTCCTGCTCTGCATCTCGATCGCCATCACCGTCTGCTGCCTGGCGGTCCACACGGCGACGATCCGCATGGTGTTCGCGATGGCGCGCGACAACGGACTGCCGTTCAGCACCCGGTTGGCGAAGGTCGACCCCAGGCGGAAGACGCCGGTCGTCCCCGCGGTCGTCACCGGGGTCCTGTCCATCGGCATCCTGCTGATCAACATCCGCCAGCCGCAGATCTTCACGGTCCTGACCAGCATCGCGATCATCATGGTCTACCTGGCCTACCTGCTGGTCACCGTGCCGATGCTGCTCAGCCGGCTGCGGGGTCGCTGGCCGGTCCCCGGTGGTCGCCGCCAGGGGGGACACTTCTCGCTCGGCCGCTGGGGTCTGCCGGTCAACGTCCTGGCGGTGCTGTGGGGCGCGGGCATGGCGCTGAACCTGGCCTGGCCGCGGCGGGAGGTCTACAACGCCACCCAGCCGCACCACTGGTACCTGCAGTGGGGCGCCTTCGTCTTCATCGGCGCCATCGCGCTGGTCGGGCTGGCGTACTACCTGCTGCGGGCCCGCCACCACGGCGGCGTGCTGCCCGAGCACGCCCTGGACCCGGGGCACGCCATGGACACGGTGCCGGGGACGCCGGCCCCCTCGGGCGTCACCGGGGCCCCGGCCGTCCGGCTCGACGACCCGGACGAGGACCCGGGCCGCGCCGACGTCCCGGTCGGCGGCATCCGCTGACCCGCGACGCAGTGCCCGGTGTGGTGGTCGGCCGGGACGTGCCGGGCCCGGCGTCACCGGAGCCGGTACGGGGGCGACAGTAGGTTGCCTGCATGACCGAGCAGATCGACGTGGAGTTCGACGACGAGGGCGTGACCCGGGTGGCCGACGTCCCCGGTGGGGTCCTGGTCGGGCACGACGGATCGGTGTGCGCCCAGGAGGCGCTGCAGTGGGCCGCCCGCCTGGCCGCCCGCGCCGGCTTCCCGCTGCACGTGCTGCGCGCCTGGAAGATCACCACGGCCCCGCGGCCGGCGACCTGGGCGCCGGGCTACATCCCCCCGTTCGAGGACTTCGAGCAGGCGGTGCGGGCCGACCTGCAGGCCGACGTCATCGCTGCCGCCCTGGACCCCTCGCTGTCGGTCACCTGCCACGTCACCCACGGCACCGCCGTCCGCGGGCTGATCGAGTCGGCGGTGCGGGCCGACCTCCTCGTGGTCGGCGCCCGCGGCCGCGGCGGCTTCACCGAGCTGCTGCTCGGCTCGGTGAGCGACCAGGTCGTGCGCCACGCCCCCTGCCCGGTCACGGTCGTCCGGACCGGTAACGGAGCGGCCCGCGCCGGGGCCTGACGACCCCTCACCGGCGGTGCCGGGCGCACTCCGGGCACCGGGCGGCCCGACGGGAGGAGGCGGGCGGTCACGGCCGGCGGTCAGTCCACCGACGGGCGCAGGCCCCAGGTCGCCGCGTGGGTCTCGCCGGGTGCCAGCGTGACCGGTGCCGCCGTCATCGGCTCCACGCCGAGGGACCGCCGTCGCCGGTCGGGGTCGGCGAGGCTGTCCCCGGTGAAGAGCTGGACGTAGCGGTAGGCCTCGTCGGTCCACAGCTCCACCCGGCGGCCGCCGGGCCCGGAGACGCAGACGGCGGCCCGCCCGTCCGGACCCCGGGTCAGGTCGGTGAACGCCGTGTCCAGCCGGGTGTCGCCGACGCGGCGCGGCGTCCGGAAGTCCCGGTCGGTGCCCTCGACCGGGCGCTGCCCGACGGGGATCCCGCGGTCGTCGGTGGGCAGCCACGTCCGCGCGGCCAGCTGGACCTCCAGCTCGTCCACCGCGTCGGCCCCCAGCCACAGGTAGGGGTGCGCGCCGGTGGCGTAGGGGCACGGCCGGCAGCCGACGTTGGACACCCGCGTCTCCACCTCGAGGCCGCCCTCGCCCAGCCGGTAGGTGAGCCGGCACCGGAGGGCGAAGGGGTAGCCGGGCTGCGGCGGCAGGACGTGGGTCAGCTGCATGCTGACCGGGCTCTCATGGGTCAGGCGCCAGTGCGACCAGCGGGTCAGCCCGTGGATGGCGTTGCCGGCTCCCGGCTCGGTGAGGGGCAGCTGGTGCTCCTCCCCGCCGAAGCGGTAGGCGCCGTCGGCGATCCGGTTGGGCCAGGGGATGAAGGTCTGGCCGCGCGCCCCCGTGCACATCTCCGCGGAGGACCAGCCCTCCAGGACGTCCACGCCGTCCACCACGTAGCGGCGGATCGCCGCGCCGACCTCGGTGACGACGAGGCGCTGGCCGCCCCGCTGCAGGACGTACTGCTTGCCCGACGGGGCCGGCGAGCGGGTCACGGGACCTCCTGGGAGAGCGGACGGGGG
Organism: Geodermatophilus sp.; assembly: GCA_035639575.1. GTDB lineage: Bacteria > Actinomycetota > Actinomycetes > Mycobacteriales > Geodermatophilaceae > Geodermatophilus. The sequence goes on along the minus strand of DASQXT010000416.1, from coordinate 101 downwards.
ACCGGGCGTCCCGGCCGGGTCGGTGGTGCGGCCGCCACCTGCAGCGCGGCGCTCGTCACGGCCACGACGGCGCTGGTCAGCAGGGCTCGCCGCAGGCGGGG
>DASQXT010000415.1:0-10320 GCA_035639575.1 Geodermatophilus sp. | reverse complement strand
GCGTCGAGGTGCCGGCGGACGGCGGTCGGCGAGACCCCCAGCCGCCCGGCGAGCTCGGTCGCGGTCTGCGGACCGTGCTCGAGCAGCAGGGCGGTGACGCGGTGCCGCGTGCGCCCGTCCTCGGCGGACGGCGAGGGGCGCGACGGGCTGCTCGCCCCGCCGCCGACCTGCACCGCGCTGCTTTCCACAACACGAGTCTCACCTAATTCCGGCGGTGTGCAAGCAAGGGCAACCTAAGCCCGGGCCTGCGCCGGGGCCGGCGGAGGCGGTGTCGCACACCACCCCCGCCGGCCCCGTGGCCGACGCGGTCCCGTCCCTCACACGCCGGCGGTCGCGGGCTGGTCGACGGCGAAGTCCAGCCGGCCGTCGCGGACGCCGACGGTGACCCGCCGTCCCCGCCCCAGGCGGCCGTCGAGCAGCAGCCGCGCCAGCGGGTTGTCGACCTCCCGCTGGATGGCGCGGCGCAGCGGCCGGGCGCCGAACTGCGGCTCGAAGCCGTGCTCGGCGATCCAGACGACCGCCTCGTCGGTGAAGGCCACCCCGATGTCCTGGGCCGCCAGCCGACGGCGCGTCTCGTCGAGCAGCAGCCGGGTGATCCGGGCCAGCTGCTCGGTCTCCAGCTGCTGGAAGACCACGATCTCGTCGATGCGGTTGAGGAACTCCGGCCGGAACTGCTCGCGCAGCCGCCGCAGCAGCCGCTCGCGCAGCCCGGCGTCGGCCGCCGCGCCGTCCCCCGAGCCGAAGCCCAGCGGGGTGTTGCGGCCCTGGATCAGCTCCGACCCCAGGTTGCTGGTCATGATCAGCACGGTGTTCTTGAAGTCCACCGTGCGGCCCTGCGAGTCGGTGAGCCGGCCGTCGTCGAGCACCTGCAGCAGGGTGTTGAAGACGTCGGGGTGCGCCTTCTCGATCTCGTCGAGCAGCACCACCGAGTACGGACGACGGCGCACCGCCTCGGTGAGCTGGCCGGCGTCCTCGTAGCCCACGTACCCGGGCGGGGAGCCCACCAGCCGGCTGACCGTGTGCCGCTCCTGGAACTCGCTCATGTCCAGCCGGATCATCCGATCTTGGTCGCCGAACAGCGCCTCGGCCAGCGCCCGGGCCAGCTCGGTCTTGCCGACGCCGGTGGGACCGAGGAACAGGAAGCTGCCGATCGGCCGGTCGGGGTCGCCCAGCCCGACGCGGGAGCGGCGCACCGCCTCGGCGACCACGCGGACGGCGTCCTCCTGGCCGACGACCCGCTGGTGCAGGTGCTCCTCGAGCTGCAGGAGCCGCTGCACCTCCTCCTGCGTGAGCTGGCTGACCGGGATGCCGGTGGCGCGGGAGACCACCTCGGCGATGTCCTCGACGCCGACCTCCGGCACCCCCGACTGCCCGCCGCCGGTGCGCGCCTGCTCCAGCTGCTGCTGGGCCGCGCCGAGCTGGTCGCGCAGCTCGGAGGCGCGCTCGTACTGCTCGGCGGCGACGGCCTGGTCCTTCTCCCGCTGCAGTCGCTCGACCTCCTGCTCCAGCCCGCGCAGGTCGGTGGGCGGGGTCTTCACCCGCCGGCGGACCCGGGCGCCGGCCTGGTCGATGAGGTCGATGGCCTTGTCCGGGAGGTGGCGGTCGGTGATGTAGCGGTCCGAGAGCTCGACGGCGGCCCGGATCGCGTCGTCGGTGAAGCGGACCTCGTGGTGGGCCTCGTACCGGTCGCGCAGGCCGCAGAGGATCTGCACGGTGTCCTCGACGTCGGGCTCGCTGACGAGGATCGGCTGGAAGCGGCGCTCCAGGGCGGCGTCCTTCTCGATGTTGCGGCGGTACTCGTCGAGCGTGGTCGCCCCGATGATGTGCAGCTCGCCGCGGGCCAGGGCCGGCTTGAGCATGTTGCCCGCGCCGCCGGAGCCCTCCGAGGCACCCGCGCCGACGACGGTGTGCAGCTCGTCGATGAAGACGATGACCTCGTCGCTGTGCTCGCGGATCTCGTCCATGATCTTCTTGAGCCGCTCCTCGAAGTCGCCGCGGTAGCGGGTCCCGGCCACCAGGCCGGTGAGGTCCAGCTCGACCAGCCGCCGTCCGCGCAGCGTCTCCGGGACGTCGCCCTCGACGATCTGGGCCGCGATGCCCTCGACGATGGCGGTCTTGCCGACGCCGGCCTCGCCGATGAGCACCGGGTTGTTCTTGCGCCGCCGGGAGAGCACCTCGACGGTCTGCTCGATCTCGGCCTCCCGGCCGATCACCGGGTCGATCTGGCCGTTGCGGGCCATCTCGGTCAGGTCGCGGCCGTACTCGTCGAGCGTCGGGGTGCTCGACTGGCCCTGCCCGGGACCGCCGGGGCGCCCGCCGCCGGGCTGGCCGCCGCCCGTGGCGACCTGCTGCAGCGCCTCCGGCGTCACGCCGCGCTCGCGCAGCAGTCGCCCGCCCGGGGAGTCCGGGTTGACGGCGAGGGCGAACAGCAGGTGCTCGGGGCCGATGTAGGTCGAGCCGAGCGCGCGGGAGACGCGGTGGGCGTCGAGCAGGGCACGCTTGGCGGCCGGGGTGAGCGACGGCGGGACGTCACGGGGCTCACCCCGCGTGAGCTGCTGCTCCAGCTCGGTCCGCAGCCGGTCGGGGTCGGTGCCGGAGCGGGACAGGAACTGGCGGGTGGTCTCGTCGCCCGTCATGGCCCACAGCAGGTGCTCGGTGTCCAGGTCGGCGCTGCCGGTGGACACCGCCTCACGCGCGGCCGCGTTGACCAGCTCCCGCCCCTGCTGGCTGAGGAACTGGGTGATGTCGACGCGCTGCCGCGGCGTGCGCTGCTCCCCACCCAGGTAGCGGGCGAAGAAGTCGTCGAAGGGGCTCCCGTAGGGCCCCGGGAAGAAGGGGGTGGTCATGCCTCACGTCCAGGGGATCGGATCGGTCGGTGGGGCGCCCGGGAGTCCCGCGGATCTCGGGGACCGACTCGCGGAGGGCTCCCGCTGCGGCTCCCTCACCCGGGTGGGCGCACCGACACCGGTGGCGGCGACTCGGCCGCTCGCGTCCCGTACAGCGCAGGACGGCGGCCCGACCTTCCGCCCCGCGCTCCGCTCTCGGCGAACCGAGGAGCGTCCGTCCGCGCGGCTAGCATCGGCCCGTGCCGGTCCTCCCCACCGCCTTCTCCCCCGCTGCCATCTCGCGCCTGGCGCTGGCCAACGTGGTCACCAACGGCGCGATCATCGTCACCGGCGGCGTCGTCCGGCTCACCGGCTCGGGCCTCGGCTGCCCGACCTGGCCGCGGTGCACCGAGGAGAGCTTCGTCACCACCCCGGAGCTCGCCGGGCACGGCGTCATCGAGTTCGGCAACCGGCTGCTGACCTTCGTCCTCACGGCCGTCGCCGTCGCCCTGCTCGTGGCGGTGTTCCGCTCGGCCCGCCGCGACCTGCGCCCGCTGGCCGTGCTGGCCTTCCTCGGCATCCCGGCGCAGGCGGCCATCGGCGGCGTCACGGTGCTGACGGGGCTCAACCCGTGGACGGTGGCGGTCCACTTCCTGGTCTCCGTCGTCCTGACCGCGGTCGCCACGGTGCTGTGGCTGCGGTCGCGGGAGCCGGGGGTGGGTCAGCCCCTGGTCCGCCGTCCGATCGCCCTGCTGGTCGGCGGGGTCACCGCGGTCACCGCGGCCGTGCTGGTGCTGGGGACGGTCGTCACGGGCAGCGGCCCGCACAGCGGCGACGTCGACGCCAACGACGTCCCGACCGGCGACCGGATGGGCTTCGACATCCAGCTGGTCAGCCAGCTGCACGCCGACGTCGTCTTCCTGCTCGTGGGGCTCACGGTCGCCCTGCTGGTGGCCCTGTACGCCACGGACGCCCCCGGCCGGGTCCGCCGCGCCGCCCGCGACCTGCTGGCCGTCCAGCTGCTGCAGGGCGTCATCGGCTTCGTGCAGTACTTCACGCACCTGCCGGTCGTGCTGGTGCTGCTGCACATGCTCGGCGCGGTGCTGGTCACCGTGTCCACCGCGCGCCTGGTCTGGTCGGTCCGCGGCCCGGCCTCCGAGCTCCCGGTGGACAGCCCCGCCGTCCCCACCGCCGCCGCTCGCTGACCGGCTCCACCACACCGCACCGGGCGGGTCGGCGGCGTCAGTCGTCGTCGTCCAGGGTGAACATGCTGGTGTAGGGCCCCGATGGCGGGTCGGCCGGCCTCTCGACCGGCTGCTCCCCGGCCGGCCACACCCGCACGGCCCGGTACGCATAGCCGTCCTGCCACCCGGCCTCGTGGTCCGGCTCCACCTGCCGCCCCGCGTGCAGCACGGCGTGGCCCGGGACCAGGACCACGCCGAAGCCGGCCCAGCAGCCGCCGGGCGCCTCCACGGAGTCGACGACGCCTCAGCCCTCGGCGTCGTGCCAGACCCGCACCGTGCCCCGCGTCGTCACACGAGGACGTCGACGATGATCGCGATGGAGAGCAGGGTCATGTAGGTGATCGAGACGTGGAACAGCTGCATCGGCCTGGTCTCCGCGCCCGCGCGGATGCGCCGCAGCAGCCGGTGCGCCTCGACGGCGAACCACAGCCCCAGCGCGGCCGCGGCGGCCGTGTAGACCCAGCCGATCCCGAAGCCGTCGGCCACGGGCCACAGCAGCAGCGAGACTGCGACGGTCAGCCAGGTCCAGGCGACGGTCTGCCGGCCGACCGACACCGGACCGGCCACCACCGGGAGCATCGGGACGTCGGCCCGCGCGTAGTCGGCGCGGAACCGCATGGCGAGCGCCCAGAAGTGCGGCATCTGCCAGCAGAAGACGACGCCGAAGAAGACGACGGCCGGCCAGGCGAGCGTGCCGGTGACCGCGGCCCACCCGATGAGCACCGGCGCCGCCCCCGGCACCCCGCCGAACTCGGTGCTGCGGCGGGTGTACCGCTTGAACACCATGGTGTAGAGGACGGCGTAGTAGAAGATGGCGCCCGCGGCCAGCAGGGCCGCCAGCGGCGTCGTCGTCGCGTACAGCAGCGCGACCGACAGCACGGTCAGCACCAGGCCGAACACGAGCGCGGCCCGCGGCGTGACCTCGCCGGTCACCAGCGGGCGCCGCTCGGTGCGGTGCATGAGCCGGTCGATGTCGCGGTCGTACCAGCAGTTGAAGACGTTGGCCGCGGCCGCGGCGAGGGTGCCGCCGGCCATCGTGGCCAGGAGCAGCTGCCACCCCGGCAGCCCGCCGGAGGCCAGCATCATCGCCGGCAGCGTGGTGACCAGCAGCAGCTCGATGATCCGCGGCTTGGTCAGCGCGACGTAGGCGCGCAGCGTGGCCGACAGCCGGCGGGCCTGGACCGTCGGGCGTTCGGAGAGCGTCGTCACCGGGCGGCCACCGACGGGGAGTCGGCACGCGCGCAGGGCACCACCGGGCACAGCTCCACCGGGTACGGGAACAGCACGGGGTCCCTTTCGACCGGGGACGGGAGAACGGACCAACTGTAGCCCGCGGCCACCCCTGCCCCCTGTCGGCATGACCAGGGTCTCCTCCGTCGCGCAGACCACTAGGGTCGACCACGTTGGTGCCGCGCACGCAGCGGGTAGGGCCGAGTCGACGACGACGGTGCGTCCTGGGAACGAGCAGCCGGGCCGTGGCTGACGCGAGGCCGGTCGCTGGGGCCAGGCGCCGCCGTCCGCCCGGGTCCGACGTGGTCGCCGTCGATCACCCCCGGGCGAGACCTGCACGGCCGACCCGAGGGAGCACGACAGACCGATGACCACCGACGACGCGACGAAGAGCACCGCGGCCGAGGCCCCGGCCGAGGCCGCCAGCGACGCACCCACCGGCGACCCGCGCCAGCCGCACCCCACTCTCCCGGAGGACTTCGGGGAGCTCGACCGCCGCGCCATCGACACCGTGCGCGTGCTGGCGATGGACGCCGTCCAGAAGGTGGGCAACGGCCACCCGGGCACGGCGATGAGCATGGCCCCCACCGCCTACCTGTTGTTCCACAAGTGGCTCCGGCACGACCCCAGCGACCCGAACTGGATCGCCCGCGACCGCTTCGTGCTGTCCATGGGCCACTCGAGCCTGACCCTCTACATCCAGCTCTACCTGTCCGGCTACGGCCTGGAGCTGGAGGACCTGGAGGCGCTGCGCACCTGGGGCTCGCGGACCCCGGGTCACCCCGAGGTCAACCACACCCCCGGCGTGGAGACGACGACCGGTCCGCTGGGCCAGGGCGTCGGCAACGCCGTCGGGATGGCGATGGCCGCCCGCCGCGAGCGCGGTCTGTTCGACCCCGACGCCCCCGAGGGCGAGAGCCTCTTCGACCACACCGTGTGGTGCTTCGCCTCCGACGGCGACATGGAGGAGGGCGTCAGCGGCGAGGCGTCGTCCCTGGCCGGCACGCAGCAGCTGGGCAACCTGGTCCTCGTCTACGACGACAACCACATCTCCATCGAGGACGACACGAACGTCGCCTTCACCGAGGACGTCGGCAAGCGCTACGAGGCCTACGGCTGGCACGTGCAGCACGTCGACGACGGTGAGGACCTCGCCGCGGTCGACGCCGCGATCGCCGCGGCCAAGGCCGAGACCGGCCGGCCCTCGATCATCGTGCTCCGCACGATCATCGCCTGGCCGGCGCCGAACAAGCAGAACACCGGCGCCGCGCACGGCTCGGCGCTCGGCGACGACGAGGTGCGCGCCACCAAGGAGGTCCTCGGCTTCGACCCGGAGCAGACCTTCGCCGTCGACGAGGAGGTCCTGGCCCACGCCCGCTCGGTGGTCGAGAAGGGCCGCAAGGAGCGCGCCGAGTGGGACGAGCGGTTCGCCGCCTGGCAGCGGGACAACGCCGACGCCGCCGCGCTGCTCGAGCGGATGCGCACCCGCACCCTGCCCGAGGGCTTCGGCGCGGACCTCCCGAGCTGGGACGCCGACCCCAAGGGCGTGGCCACCCGCAAGGCCTCCGGCGAGGTGCTGGCGGCGCTCTACCCGGTGCTGCCCGAGCTGTGGGGCGGCTCGGCCGACCTCGCGGAGAGCAACAACACCGCGGTGAAGGGCGAACCGTCGTTCCTCCCGGCCGACCGCCAGACGAAGATGTGGTCGGGCGGGCCGTACGGGCGCACGCTGCACTTCGGCGTCCGGGAGCACGGGATGGGCGCGATCATGAACGGCATCGCGCTGCACGGCGGCACCCGCGTCTACGGCGGCACCTTCCTCACCTTCTCCGACTACATGCGCGGCGCGGTGCGGCTGGCCGCGCTCATGCAGCTGCCGGTCACCTACGTGTGGACGCACGACTCCATCGGCCTGGGCGAGGACGGCCCCACCCACCAGCCCATCGAGCACTTCGCGGCGCTGCGGGCCATCCCGGGGCTGGACGTCGTCCGCCCGGCCGACGCCAACGAGGTCGCCGTCGCCTGGCGGACCGTGCTGGAGAACAACGACCGCCCGGCCGGCCTGCTGCTGTCGCGGCAGAACCTGCCGGTGTTCGACCGCTCGGAGTTCGGCTCCGCCGAGGGCGTGGCCCGCGGGGCCTACGTCCTGGCCGAGGCGTCGAACGGCAGCCCCGAGGTGATCCTGCTCGGCACCGGCTCCGAGGTGCAGATCGCCGTCGCGGCCCGCGAGCGCCTGGAAGCCGACGGCGTGCCCACCCGGGTCGTCTCGGTGCCCTGCGTCGAGTGGTTCGCCGACCAGGACCAGGCCTACAAGGACGAGGTCCTGCCGCCCACCGTCCGCGCCCGGGTCAGCGTCGAGGCCGGCGTGCCCATGGGGTGGCGCGAGTTCGTCGGCGACGCCGGCCGGATCGTCGGCCTCACCCACTACGGCGCCAGCGCCGCCTACACGGTGCTGTACGAGCAGTTCGGGCTCACCGACGAGGCGGTCGTGACCGCCGCCCGTGAGTCGATCGAGGCCGCCCGGGCGGGGAACGCCGTCCCCGCCGGCCCGGTTGCAGCCACCGGGGGCCTCCCCCACCCCACCGGCGACCGATAAAGGACCACCCTCCTCCCCACGCCTCGCGAGCTCGGCGCGGGACCCTGGAGGGTGGCCGTTCCAGCACCTCACCAGGAGGACCTGACATGGCACAGAACGAGAAGCTGGCCGAGCTGTCGTCGGCGGGGGTCGCCGTCTGGCTCGACGACCTCTCCCGCGACCGCATCCGCAGCGGCAACCTGCAGTCGCTGGTCGACGAGTACTCCGTCGTCGGCGTCACCACCAACCCGACCATCTTCGCCGCGGCGATCAGCGGGTCGGACTCCTACGACGACCAGCTGCACGCCCTCGCGGTGCGCAAGGTGAGCGTCGAGGAGGCGCTGCGCACCATCACCGCCTCCGACGTCCGGGACGCCTGCGACCTGCTCGCGCCGGTCGCGCAGCGGCAGCCCGGCGACGGCCGGGTGTCGCTGGAGGTCGCCCCCGGCCTGGCGCACGACACCGACGCCACCGCGGCCGAGGCGGCGCACCTGTGGTGGCTGGTCGACCGGCCCAACCTGTTCATCAAGATCCCGGCGACGGAGGCGGGCCTGCCGGCCATCACGACGTCCATCGCCCGGGGCATCAGTGTCAACGTCACCCTCATCTTCAGCCTCGAGCGGTACCGGGCGGTCATGGACGCCTACCTCGCCGGGCTGGAGCAGCGGCTGGCCGAGGACGCCGACGCCGACCTGTCCGGCATCGCCTCGGTGGCGTCGTTCTTCGTGTCCCGCGTCGACACCGAGATCGACAAGCGGCTGGAGAAGGTCGGCGCCGACCAGCTCAAGGGCAAGGCGGCGCTGGCCAACGCGCAGCTGGCCTACCAGGCCTACGAGGAGGTCTTCTCCTCCGACCGCTGGAAGGCGCTGGAGGCCAAGGGCGCCCGCCCGCAGCGGCCGCTGTGGGCCTCGACCGGCGTGAAGAACCCCGAGTACGCCGACACGCTCTACGTCAGCGAGCTCATCGCCCCCGGCACCGTCAACACGATGCCGGAGAAGACGATGAAGGCGTACGCCGACCACGGCAGCCCGGGCACCCCGGTGCAGAAGACCTACGACGAGGCCGCGTCCACGATGCAGGCCATCGCCGACGCCGGGGTCGACCTCGACGACGTCTTCCGCGTGCTCGAGGACGAGGGTGTGCAGAAGTTCGTCGACTCGTGGGACGAGCTGACCGAGTCGGTGCGGACCCAGCTGGAGGACAAGGCCTGACCCCGGGGCCCCGCGCACCCGACCTCGTCGGCGGGTGCGCGGGGCCCGCTCCGTCGCGGCCGGGAGCCGAGCGGGCGCTCCCGGCCCATGCTGCGCCGCGCCGTGGAGGCCCGCTCGCCGCGCGGATCCGCCGCGGAGACGGAGAATCGACACAGTTCCCGCACGCTCCCGTCGCCCGGTGCACCGCCGCGCCGGACCGCGGGTCCCCTCCCGACCTCGAGGACGGACATGATCTCCAACCCGCTGCGCGATCCGCGGGACCGGCGGCTGCCCCGCGTACCCGAGCCCTGCGCCCTGGTCGTCTTCGGCATCACCGGGGACCTCGCCCGCAAGAAGCTCCTCCCGGCCGTCTACGACCTGGCCAACCGCGGGCTGCTGCCCACCAACTTCGCCCTGCTGGGCTTCGCGCGCCGCGACTGGGGTGACGAGGACTTCGCCGAGCTGGCCCGCGACGCCGCCCGCAAGGCCGCTCGGACCCCGTGGCGGGAGGAGGTCTGGGAGCGGCTGGCCGGCAACGTGCGGTTCGTCCAGGGCTCCTTCGACGACGACAACGCCTTCGACGAGCTGGCCGCCACCCTCGACGAGCTCGAGGGCAGCCACGGCATCGGCGGCAACGCCGCGTTCTACCTGTCCATCCCGCCGGCGATGTTCCCGGTCGTGCTCAAGCAGATGCAGCGCACCGGCATGGCCGACAGCACCCCCGGACGGTGGCGCCGGGTCGTGGTGGAGAAGCCGTTCGGCACCGACCTCGCCTCCAGCCGGGAGCTCAACGAGCTCGTCGACTCCGTGTTCACCGCCGAGGACGTCTTCCGCATCGACCACTACCTGGGCAAGGAGACCGTCCAGAACCTGATGGCGCTGCGGTTCGCCAACGAGCTGTTCGAGCCGGTCTGGAACGGCCACCACGTCGACTCGGTGCAGATCACGATGGCCGAGGACGTCGGCATCGGCGGGCGGGCGCAGTTCTACGAGCAGACCGGCGCCGCCCGCGACGTGCTGCAGAACCACCTGCTGCAGCTGCTGGCGCTCACCGCGATGGAGGAGCCGGTCGAGTTCTCCGCGGAGGAGATCCGCACCGAGAAGCTCAAGGTGCTGCGGGCGATCTCGCTGCCCGAGGACCTGTCGACCTTCGCCGTCCGCGGCCAGTACGAGCAGGGGTGGCTGGCCGGTCAGCGGGCCACCGGCTACCGGCAGGAGGAGGGCGTCGACCCGCACTCCACCACCGAGACCTACGCCGC
>DASQXT010000414.1:0-21600 GCA_035639575.1 Geodermatophilus sp. | reverse complement strand
TGAGCGGGGACACCGCACCCGCCGCGTCCCCGACGAGCAGCCCGTCGGGACCGCTGATCCGGCGCAGCAGGCCGCCGACGGGGATCGGGCCGCCCCGCCGCTCGACCTCCCCGGGACGGTCGGCGTCGGGCAGCCCGGGCGCCGCGGCGCCGAACCGGTCCAGCGCCCGTCGCATGCCGTCGGGGAAGCGGTCGGCGTAGCCGGCGACGCCGACGTGGGCATGCCGCCCGTCGTTGACCACCCAGGCCAGGTAGCCGGGCGCCAGGGAGGGGTCGAGCACGCAGTGGAACGTCGGCGGCTCCGCGCCGCGCGGGATCGCGAAGACCTCCTCCGCGCCGACCAGCAGGTGCCGGTTGCGGTCCAGCCCGAGGTCGCGGGCCACGCGGGAGCGGGCGCCGTCCGCGCCGACGACGAACCGGGCCCGCACCCTGGCCGGTCCGTCGGGACCGGCCAGGAGGTGCGCACCGTCCCGCCGCCCCTCGTAGCGGGTGGCCAACGCGATCCGGACGCCGGCGTCGGCCGCGGCGCGGGCCGCCGCCGCGTACAGCGGACCCATGTCGCCCACCCGGTACTCATCGCGTTCGCTGACCAGCTCCACCGGACGGCCGCGTCCCGGAGGGTGGAGCACCACGCGCCGGATCGGTGGGCCGAGGTGCTCCGGTGGCAGCGGGAAGTCGTCGAGCGTCCTGCGGACGAAGATCCCCGTGGTGCGGATCGCGCCGGTCAGCCCGGGCCGCCGCTCGGCCAGGAGCACGTCGTGCCCCCGGCGGGCGAGCAGCGTGGCCGCGTGCAGCCCGGCCAGGCCGGCCCCCACGACCAGGACGTCGGCGTCGTCCCTCACCGGCGGGCCTCGTGCGCGGCGTGCGCGGCCTCGTGCTCGTCGGGGACCCACTCGAGCAGGTCACCGGGCTGGCAGTCGAGCACCCGGCACATGGCCTCCAGCGTGCTGAACCGGACGGCCTTGGCCCGGCCGTTCTTCAGCACCGCGACGTTCGCCGGCGTCAGCCCGACCCGGTCGGCGAACTCCCCCACGCTCATCTTGCGCTTGGCCAGCTCGACGTCGATGCGCACGACGATCGGCATCAGATGACCGCTTCCATGTCCGTCCGCAGCGTCGTGGCCTGACGCAGCAGCGCCCGCATCACCACCACGAGCAGCCCGACCACGGCCCCGGCCACGAGCACCAGCAGGAGCACGACCGGCGGCCCCGGGAGGCCCACGGCCACGAGGGACCAGACGAGCGTGCCGAGGAGGAGCAGCTCGGCGGCGGCGATCGCCCCCACGATCGCGTCCACCCAGACCATGGACGCCGCACTGAAGATGCGGTCCTCCTCGACCAGCGTGAGCAGCTTCCACGTGCACACGATGACGACCTCGACGCAGCCCAGCCCGAGGACCGCGACCCCGAGCGTCGGCCACCGCAGGTGCGCCAGCTCCGGTGAGTCCGCCGCCATCGCCGCCGACAGCGCCGGCAGGAAGAACACCTGCGCCAGCACCAGGGCGGCGAACGCCACCGCGAGCAGGAACCTGAGCGGGCCGACCACCCGACGCGTCGTCGTCACGCATCGAGTCTCGGTAACTACCTATCGAAAGTCAATCGACCGCCCGGGTGTGTCCCCCAGGGCGCTCCGGTCAGCGCGCCGCCTCCTCGAGGACCGCGGCCAGCGCGTCCACGGCCCGGTCGACGTCGGCGGGCTCGACGACCAGCGGTGGGGACAGCCGGATGGTCTGCCCGTGGGCGTCCTTGACCAGGACGCCGCGCGCGGCCAGCCGCTCGCAGGCGGCGCGCCCGGTCATGAGGGCGGGGTCGACGTCGATCCCGGCCCACAGCCCGCGCGTCCGCACCGCCTGGACGCCGCGCCCGACCAGGTCGTCGAGCCGGTCGCGCAGCTGCACGCCGAGCTTGGCCGCGCGCTCCTGGTACTCGCCGGTCTGCAGCAGCCCGACCACGGCGGAGCCGATCGCCGCCGCGAGCGGGTTGCCGCCGAACGTCGACCCGTGGCTGCCCGGGGTGAGGACGTCGAGGACCGCGGAGCTGGACACCACCGCCGACACCGGGACGATGCCGCCGCCCAGGGCCTTGCCCAGCAGGTAGACGTCGGGGACGACGCCCTCGAGCTCGCAGGCGAACGTGGCCCCGGTCCGGCCCAGCCCGGACTGGACCTCGTCGGCGATGAACAGCACCCCTGCGTCGGTGCACGCCTGCCGGACCGCCGCGAGGTAGCCGGGCGGCGGCACGACCACGCCGGCCTCCCCCTGCACCGGCTCGATGAGCACCGCGACCGTCTCGGGGGTGAGCGCGGCCCGCAGCGCGTCGGCGTCGCCGTAGGGCACCGCGGTGAAGCCGGGGGTGAAGGGACCGAAGCCCTCGCGCGCGGAGTCGTCGGTGGAGAAGCTGATGATCGTGGTGGTGCGGCCGTGGAAGTTGTGCGCCGCGACGACGATCTGTGCCCGGTCGGCGGGGACGCCCTTGACCTGGTGGCCCCAGCGCCGGGCGACCTTGATGCCGGTCTCCACCGCCTCCGCCCCGGTGTTCATCGGGAGCACGCGCTCCATCCCGGCCAGGGCGGCCAGGTCGCGGGCGAAGGGGCCGAGCCGGTCGTTGTAGAAGGCGCGACTGGTGAGCGTCACCCGCTCGAGCTGCTCGCGGGCCGCCTGGAGCAGGACCGGGTGCCCGTGGCCGAAGTTCAGCGCGGAGTACCCGGCCAGGCAGTCGAGGTAGCGACGGCCGTCGACGTCGGTCACCCACGCCCCGCGCGCCTCGGCCACCACCACCGGCAGCGGGGCGTAGTTGTGCGCCGTCACCGTCTCGGTGAGCGTCACGTGCTCGCTCGAGGACAGCGGCCTGTCGGTGCGCTGCGGCGTGGTCATGGGGGGCCTCCTCCGGGTGGGCGTCGACTCGCCACCGGCCGGCCCCGGGATCACCGGACGCCGGCCGTGCCCAGAGGCTAGAGAGGCCGGACACCGGGCATCAATGCTCCTGCGTTGCGCCCTCAGCGTGGATCCGTTGCGTTCCCGGGCCTAGGGTGCTCGATGTGTTGCAGAGGCCCGCGGACCGCCTGGACCCGCTCGACCGCCAGATCATCGGCTGCCTGACCCGTGACGCCCGCGCCACGTACGCCGTCATCGGGGACCAGGTCGGCCTGTCCGCGCCCGCGGTCAAGCGCCGGGTCGACCGGCTGCTGGCCGACGGGGTGATCCGGGGCTTCACCGCGCTGGTCGACCCGGAGGTGCTCGGCTGGACGACCGAGGCCTACGTGGAGGTGTTCTGGGAGGGGACGCCGTCCCCGCTGGAGCTGCGGCGCAGTCTCGGCGAGGTCCCCGAGGTCGTCGGCGCGTGGAGCGTCACCGGGTCCGCGGACGCGCTGGTCCACATCCTGGCCGCCGACATCCCGCACCTGGAGGAGGCCATCGAACGGCTGCGGCAGCAGCCCAACGTGCACCAGACCCGCAGCGAGGTCGTGCTCTCCCGGCTGATCGACCGCGCCCGCCCCTGAGACCGTCGCTCCCCGGGCCGCAGCGGCAGGGCCCGGGCCGGTCAGGCGCCGTCGGCGCTCCGCGGGTCCCAGAACGCGCACTGGTGCTCCTCGGCGACCGCGGCGTCGGGGACGGCGGCGCTGCGGCCGGCGGGCTGCAGGGAGAGCACGACCTGCTCGGCGCCGTACGACGGCCAGGCCGCCTGCCCGGGGACGCCGGGGTCGCCCTGCCGGACGAAGGCGCCCCAGTACTGCTTCATCTCCGCCGCCAGCTGCTGCTCCCCGGCGTCGAACGTGGGCGCGATGGGCACGCCGTTGTCGAAGCTCGGGAACAGGTACGCCAACTCGGCGGCGTGCCCCGCACCCCACTCGTAGCCCGGGATCGGCTGCAGCCCGGGCCCGGTGCGGGCGGCGAACTCGTAGGCCCAGGTCGGCACGTGTGCCGCGAGGTCACGGGTGAGCGCCCGGTTGGTGCAGCCGCCGATGCCGAACGCGACGCCGGCGTCGGTGGCGATCGCGCCCGAGAGGTAGGCCGCGGTGAACGCGTCGGCGTCGGCCGGCCACGGATAGCGCGCCAGGACGGCGTCGGCGTCCTCGACGAAGGCGTCGCGGACCCAGGTCTCGTACTGCTCCCGGGTCCAGCCGATGCTCCCGGCCATGAAGGTGCGGCCCTCGTCCCGGGTGGCCCCGACGACCACGGGGACGTCCGCGAAGTCCCCGGTCGCGATCGCTGCGCGCGGGTCCGACGGGAGGAACGGCGTGCCGGCGACCGGCGGGACGATCGGGGTCGGGGCGTCGATCAGCTCGCCCACCGGCTTGCCGCGCAGGCAGGCCACCACGCTCGCGAACGGGGTGCACCCCACCGCCTGTGCGACGACCTGGCCCTCGGCGTCCGCGGCGTCCTGGCTGCGGCTCGGGCAGGAGCCGCTCTGGATCATGGCCGCGGCGAACAGGCCCCGGGACCCCGGGGCGACGAGGTGGGAGCAGACCGACCACCCGCCGGCCGACTCCCCCCCGATCGTCACCCGCGCGGGGTCGCCGCCGAAGGCGGCGATGTCCTGCTGCACCCAGCGCAGCGCCGCCTGCTGGTCCATCAGCCCGTAGTTGCCGGACTCGCCCTGGCGCGCGGTGAGCTCCGGGTGTCCCAGGAAGCCGAGCAGGCCGAGCCGGTAGTTCATGGTGACCCCGACGATCCCGGTCGCCGCGACGATCGCGGCCATGTCGGCCTGGTTCGAGCTGCCGTTGACCAGGCCGCCGCCGTGGATGAAGACGTAGACCGGCAGGCGGTCCTCGGGCGTGGTGCCCGCGGGTCGCTGCACGTTGACGAACAGGCAGTCCTCGGTCTCCGAGCGCGGGCCGTTCGTGCTCTCGGTCGCCGGGCAGCGGTTGCCGTAGGCGTCGGCCGCCCGGACCCCGTCCCACGCCGCGGGCGGCTCCGGTGGGCTCCACCGCAGCTCCCCGACCGGCGGTGCGGCGTACGGGATGCCGAGGTAGCTGTCCACGCCGTCGGCCTGCACGCCGCTCACCGCGCCGGACTGCGTGGAGACGACCGGTGGCTGGCCCGGTCCGGGCGCGGCCAGGGCCGCCGGTGCGGGCAGGCAGCTGAGCAGGAGGCCGACCAGCACCGCGGCCGACGTGCTCCGGAGGGAACGGGACACCTCGACTCCTCCCGGCCCGCTCGACGCGGCGTGGAGGTCGGTCGCTCGGTGCGCTCCGAACGGCGCAGCCCATCCTGCTCCGGCCCGGCCGGACGCACCAGCGGGTGGACGACGGCCGGGGGGCCGTCACAGGCAGTAGGGGCAGTCCCTGCCGCCGGCGGCGACCGTGCGCAGGCAGCGGACCAGCGGGCCGATCCGGGTGCCCTTGGGCACCAGGGCGTGCGCGCCGGCGACCTCGGCCTCGAACCGCACCTCGGGGCCCTCCGCGGTGAGCACGATGACCCGGGCCTCGGGCTGGGCGGCACGCAGCGCAGCCGTGGCCGCCAGCCCGTCGGTCCCGGCCATGGACACGTCCATGAACACGACGTCGGGTCGCAGCCGCGCAGCGGCCTCCACCGCCTGCGCCCCGTCCTCGCACTCGCCCACGATGGTGAGGTCGTCCTCGTCGGACAGCGCCTCCGCGAGGGCCTGGCGCACCATCGGGTGGTCGTCGACGAGCAGGACCCGGATGCCGGCCGGCGCGTCGGGGTCGCAGCAGTCTCCCGCCACCTGTCCCCCTCCCCTCGAGCACGGACTCTGGGCCGGCCCGCGACTCGGTGGCCGACCCTCCTCCATGGTCGCGGTCGCCCACGACGCCGCTCCGCCGGGAGGTCGGTCGGCGACCGAGGATGCCAGGGTGCACCGGCCGCCGCGGTGCGGCACGGCACGGACCGCCGTCATCCGCCCGGGCTGCCCGGGTCACCCGCCGCCACGGCGACCGGCCGGTCCACGGCGGGGGCGGCCAGGGGCACCCAGCCCTCGACCGACGTCCCCCGGCCCGGGCTGGCCCGGACCTGCAGCTGTCCCCCGACCGCCGCGATCCGGGCCGCCATGTTGCGCAGGCCGCGCCCGCTGGTGCCGGAGCCGGCCCGGGTCTCCCAGCCCGGGCCCTCGTCGCGGACGGTGACGTACAGGCGCTCCCGTTCGGTCGACAGTCGCAGCCGGACCGGGGCACCCGGCGCGTGCTTGCGGGCGTTGCTCACCGCCTCCAGACAGCAGAAGTAGACGGCTGCCTCGACCTCAGGGGCGAACCGCGGGACCGTCACCCGGGTGCTGTCGACCCGCACGTGCGGGTCCCCGTCGAACTCGGCGCACAGGGCAGCGACCACACCGCGTTCCCCCAGGGCCGGAGCGGACAGGCCCGTGGCGGTGCGGGCCAGGACGGTCTCCGCGGTCCCGAGCTGCTCGAAGACCTGGTCCAGCCGGGCGCGCGCCTCCCCCAGCCGTCCGGCGCCGACCTCGAACTCGGTGAGGCCGAGCGTCATGCTCAGGGACACCAGGTGGTGCTGGACCCCGTCGTGCAGGTCGCGCTCGAGGCGCCGCCGTTCGCTGTCCGCCTCGGCCACCGCCCGGCGACGCGCGTCGGCGATCTCGGCGGCATGGGCGAGCGCCGCGCGGAGCTGTCGCTCCAGGTCGATGCTGACGCGCGCAGCCTCCAGCACGACCCCGAGACTGTTCGCGATCGCCTCCAGCAGGTCCTGCCGCTGGTCATCCGCCCCGGCGACCGCGGCCCGGTCGATCGCGACCGTCCCCACCTCCTGCCCCCCGTGCAGGCTGGGGACCTCCAGGAACGTCTCGGCCTCCTCCTCCCCCGGCCTGACCCACGAGTAGCTCCGATCGCGCAGCCCGGGGCGGTGCACGGTCAGCCGGCACGTCGTCGCGCCCAGTCCCCGGCCGACCACCTCCGCGATGCCGGCCAGGTCGGGGACGCCCCCGGTCGCGAGCCGGGGCTGTGCGGCCAGCTCGGCCAGCACGCTGTAGGGGGCCGGCCGGGTGCCGTACAGCAACCGGTCGGCCACGCGCTCGGCCACCAGGAAGGCGGGGAGGAAGACCAGGGCGCACACCGCGACGGCCGCTGACTCCGAGACGACGGGAGCAGCCCCCCTGCTGGCGACCGTGTCGACGACCACGTACAGACAGCCGACCGACGCCGTGACCAGCACGACGACCAGACTGCGGCTGAACCACCGCTGCGCCCCGACGGCTCCGGACCGCCGGCCGGTCCACAGCACGGCCACGGCCAGGACGGGCAGGGACAGGTGCGCCGCCCACAGGGACAGCACCACCTGGGGCATGGACGGGAACGACGCCCCCACGCCCACGGCCGTCGGGTCGATGACGGGCAGTCCCGGCAACCCCAGCCCCACCAGCACCCCGGTGACGACGGCGAGCGCCGCCTCCACCACCACCGTCGCGACCAGCACGCCGAAGAGCAGTCGCGCCGGCGCGCGCAGCCGCTCGCTGTTGGCGGCGCGGTAGGACCGGCGCGTGCCGACGATCCCGACGAGCGGCAGGACGAGCCCCACCAGGAGCACGCAGCGGACCGACACCGGGTACACCAGGCCCACGACGACGGCGACCACCGCGACGCCGGCGGCCTCCACACCCACCCACCACCCGGCCCGTCCGGCCGGGGGACCCGGACGGCCCGGCGGGGTCCGGGCCATGGCGAACACGTAGGCGACACACGTGGCCACCGGCAGGACGAACCGCGGGACGAGGTACACCCGATCGAGATCCGTGACCGTGGCCAGTGCCTGCGACGCCGCGCTGGACTGCAGGTCGAAGGCAGCGGCCGAGGCGGCCAGCGCGATCGCGAGCAGGGAGCGCGTGGGGTCGTGGACACCGGACACCAGCAGGGCGGCGCCGAGGGCGAGGACCAGCACGCTGAGGGCCGTGTCGGGGACCAGCTGGTACAGGGGTTCGGTCCGCGGTGCGCCCGCGAGCAGGCCCAGCGCCCAGTCGTGGCCCTCGACGGCCTCCGCGGCGAGCCTGCGGGTGAGATCCGGCGAGTGGTGCACCACGGCCGCCACCAGCCCGATGGCGAGCCAGCCGGTCGACAGCAGCGCACAGCAGACGAAGGCGACCACCGACGCCGCGGCGGTACCCCGTCGGGAGCGCTCGGCGGTCACGGGACCGCGGCCCCCGCCTCGACGCCGCTCGGCACGACGGGCTCCACCCGGTCGGGCACCCAGGCCCGGACGACGACCGGGGGGTTCCCGTGTCCGGCGACGGCCGCAGGCACGCCGCCGTCCCCGTCGGCCCCGGTGACCCGCACATCGCCGCCGAGGGCGACCAGGCGGTCGGCGTCGTCGGCGAGCAGCGCCTCGAGACGTGCGGCGCTCACCGGTGGGACGGGGTCCTCGACCACCACCCCGACCCGGCCGGGGGCGGCCTCCAGTCGCACGGAGAGCTCCGGCCCGTCGGGTCCACCGGCCAGGGCGCGGAGCACCGAGGCGGCGAGGTAGTAGAGGCCGGACTCCAGCTCCCAGGCCAGACGCGGCGCCGGGTCCGCGAGGACCCGGACCGGTCGGAGGAGGTCGGCCGCCACCTCCTGGAGCGCGGCGGCCGGCCCCTGGTTGCGGAGCACGGTCGGGTACACGCCCCGGGCGACGGTGCGGAACCGGTCGAGCAGGTCGTCCAGGCGGACCCGCGAGCGGGCGAGGGCCGCCCGCACCGGGGCCACGTCGACCGGTGCGCCGGCCAGGCCCGTGCGGGCCACCTCGAGGTCGGCCCGGAGCACGACCAGGCGGTCCCCCATCACGTGGGTGAGCTCGCCGACCAGGCGCCGCCGCTCCGCCTCGCGCGCGGAGTCGAGGCGTCGCCGCGAGGCACGCAGCTCCTCGGCGAGGTCCGCCGCCTGCCGGACCCGCTCCCTGAGCTCCGCGTTGAGCGCGACGACCCGCAGCAGCAGCGCAGCACCGTTGGCGACGTCGTTGAGGAGTTGACGGTCCGCGGCGGTGATCGCAGCCGGCTTGGTGATCACCAGGGCGGCCCGGAGCGCCCCTCCGTCCAGCACCGGCACGACGTGGTCGGTGTCCGGCTCCACGAGCAGGTCCGCGAGCCGCTGCACGCTGCGGGGAGGTCCGGCGGGCCGACCGGCATCCGGGGGGTGGTGGGCGGCATCCACGAGCCGGTCACCGACCGCCAGCCAGATGACGGCGCGGTCCGCACCGGTGCCGGTGGCGAGCACCTGGGCCAGTCCGGGCAGCACCTGCTCCAGGGAGCCCGTCTGGATCCGCCGGGCTGCCTCGGCCAACGCCGAGTACGGGCTCACCACCCCGAGCCCCGCGACCCGGGTGACCACGCGCCCGAGGGAGGACCACACCAGGAACAGGGCGATGGCCGCGAGCGCGACCGCGAGGAACGGCAGCATCACCTGGAGCTGACGGGGCGTGACCATCCTGGTGCCCACGTGGACGACCACCAGGATCACCGCGGCCACACCCACTGCGACCAGCAGCGCGCGGAACACCGCTGCGGTGCTGACCCGGGTCATCCTCACCACCGGCCCCCGCCCGGCCCGTGACGGCCAGGACGCGCCCACGCTAGGCGGATGTGCCGAGCGGGCCAACCCCTGCCGACCGCGACGGGACGTGGTCCCGCCGTGGCCGCGGGCCCGTTCAGCCGACCCACGCCTCGATCTGCCCGGAGTGGTCGTCGATCCACCGCCGTGCGACGCTCCCGACGTCCTCGTCGTCGACGTCGACCTGCTTGAGCATCTCCTCCATGTCGTCGATCGGGATGCGCACGCCGCGCAGCAGGTCGACGAACCGGGGTGCCTGTTGCTGCAGGTCCCTGCTCGCGGCGATGTTGGCGCTGTACGAGGGCATCGCGCAGGCCCCGTTGCCGGTGGTCAGGCAGCCCTCGGTGTAGGGCGTGGGCTCCTCCAGCTGGACCATGTCGTACTGCGCGAACACCGCGTGCGGGTGGTACAGGTACAGCACGATCGGTGCCCTGCGGCGGTAGGCGGCCTCCAGCTGGGCGAGCTGCGCATCCTCGCCGGAGACCACGTGCTCGAGCCTGATGCCGTAGCCCTCGAGCCGCTTGGCGTTCTGCTCCGTGGTGATGTAGCCCGGGTCGGCGTCGTAGAACTTCCCGCCCAGCCGGTCGGCGTAGCTGTTGAGCTGGGTGACGCTGGTCAGTCCCTCCAGGGGACCACCGGGCCGCACCGCGTACGCGGGCACGAACCAGCCCTGCGTGGCGTTCCCGTAGGTCTCCGACACGATGTCGACCCGCCCCCTGGCGCGGTCGGCGAGCTGCTGGTGGTTCGGGAGGGCGACCTCGGTCAGCAGGTCGACGTCCCCACGCTCGGCGGCGGCCCAGGCCGCCGCGGGGTCCAGCTCCGTCGTCTCCAGGGAGGCCACGCCGAGTTCGGGGTGGTCGGCGGCGATCTCGCCGAGGATCGCGTCGGTCAGTGCGGCGGCCGTCCAGCTGAACTCGGCGGTCTGCACGACGAGGCCGTCCGCGCCGCCGGAGTGCCTGTCGTCACTGCCGCACCCGGGAACGGTCACGGCGAGGACGGCGGTCAGTGCCACCGCGGACGCACGGGGCCGGACGGGGGTGCGCGGCATGGCCTTCTTCCTCCTGTGGACGCCGGGCCTCTGCCCGCCGGAGGGGTGGCCGCACGGCGGCGTGCCGGCTCCCGCGCGAGAGCCTGCCCGTCCCGTCGTTCCCGCGGTGAACTGACGAGCGCCGTATCGGAACGCGGTCCGGATGACGGCCGGCCCGGTCGGCTGGTCACCACGCAGGGTGATGCCCGCGTATGGCGCGCCGGACCTCCGGTGGCCCCAGGTCCCCAGCAGACGGACAGCCACCGTCCAGGACGGTCGGACAGCGTGCACCGACAGTGACGGGGATGACCACGACTCCTGTGCCCCCGACTCCTGCCGGGCCGCGTGCCCCCCTCCCCGCCGGGTCACCCGGCCGAGGGTCGGCGGCCTCGCCGCCCGGGCCACCCTGGCCGGCGCCGTCGCTCGGACACCCCGCTGCAACCGGCCGACGACGCCTTCGCGGCGCACCCGCGGACCGTCCTGCTCGTGCTCCCCGGCGCGCTGGAGGTCGCCTCCCCCCTCCGGTCGCGCCGGTGGGCGCGCCTGCTGGGGGCCGGACGTCCGGTGGGGAACGCTCCGGGGCGGCGGTCCCGCGCGCTGCGGGAGAGACTCCCGGACGGCACGAGGTCCCACCGGGGACGGCCGTGGACGCGCGGGAGGACGACCGGTCGGTCGGCCCCGCGGCGCGGGAGGACGACCTCCAGGCGGGAGCGGGTGGGATGGACGTGCAGGAGACCGACGCGGGCACCGGCCTCGCCGGGGTGGCGGGCCTCACCTCGCGGGAGGCGGAGGCCCGGCGGCGGCGCGGGGAGGGCAACGTCGCCGTCAGTGCGTCGTCCCGCAGCTACGCCCGGATCCTGCGCACCAACGTCTTCTCCTTCTTCAACGTCATCCTGTTCGTCATCGGCGCGGCGCTGCTGGCGCTGGGCCGCTACAACGACGCCTTCACCAGCGTCGGGCTGGGGCTGGTCAACGCGGCGATCAGCGCCGTCCAGGAGATCCGGGCCAAGCGCAAGCTCGACCGGTTGCAGCTGCTGAGCCGCAGCCCGGTCACCGTGCTCCGCGACGGCCGGGAGACCTCGGTGGCGCAGGAGGACGTCGTCCGCGGGGACGTGCTGTGCGTGCGTCCGGGCGACCAGGTCGTCGTCGACGGCCCGGTCCTCGACGGCGGCCGGGTCGAGGTGGACGAGTCGCTGCTCACCGGCGAGTCCGAGCCGCAGCTCCGGGAGCCCGGCGAGGACCTGCTGTCGGGCAGCCTCTGCGTCGGCGGCGGAGGGCACCAGCTCGCCCGGGACGTCGGCGCGTCGAGCTACGCCAGCCGGCTGACCGCCGAGGCCCGCCAGGCGTCGACCGACACGACCCCGCTGCAGCGCCGCATCCAGTTCGTCGTCCGGCTGGTCATGGTCCTGGTGGCGCTGATGAGCGCCGCCATCCTGCTGCAGGCCGCGCTCGAGGGGTTCTCGCTCGTGCGGGTCGTGCAGACCACGGCGGTGCTGTCGGGGCTGGTGCCCTACGGCCTGTTCTTCCTCGTGGCGGTGGCCTACACCGTCGGCGCGGCGAAGAGCTCGGGCAGGGGCGCCCTCGTGCAGCAGGTCAACGCGGTGGAGTCGGTGAGCAACGTCGACGTCCTCTGCACCGACAAGACCGGGACGCTGACCACCGGCCGCCTCTCGCTCGCGGGGCTCCGGCCGGTCGGCCCCCTCGGGGCCGCGGCCGTGGAGCACCTGGTCGGCTCGCTGGCCCGCAGCACCACCGCCGCCAACCTGACCTCCTCGGCCCTGGCCGCGGCGCTGCCCGGGGCGCCGTGGGAGGTGCGGGAGGAGGTCCCGTTCTCGTCGTCGCTGCGGTGGAGCGCGCTGCGCACCGACGACGGGGCGGTCGTCCTGGGCGCGCCGGACGCCCTGGCACCGGCCCTGTCCGGCGCACCCCTCACCGACGCGGTGGACGCGCTGACCGGTCGGGGGCTGCGGGTCCTGGTCGTCGCGCGCGCTGCCGATCCGGCGGCCCGGCTGCGCGACGACACCGGGCGGCCGCGGCTGCCGGCGCTGGAGCCCCTGGCCGTGGTGGCGCTCGCCGACGAGCTGCGGCCGGACGTGCCCGGGACCCTCGCCGGGCTGATCGCCGGCGGCACCGCGGTGAAGGTGGTCTCCGGCGACGACCCCCGCACGGTGGCGGCGCTCGCCCGGCAGGCCGGGCTGGACGGCGGGCAGCCCGTGACCGGCGCCGACCTCGACGCGCTGTCGGACCGGGAGTTCGACGACGTGGTGGCCCGGACCACGGTGTTCGGCCGGATCGCCCCGGAGCAGAAGGAGCGGCTCGTGGCCTCCCTGCGTCGGCAGGGCCGCTACGTGGCCATGGTCGGCGACGGGGTCAACGACGCCCGCGCGATCAAGCGGGCCCACGTCGGCGTGGCGATGCGCAGCGGCAGCGCCGTCACCCGCGACGTCGCCGACATCGTGCTCACCGACGACTCGCTGACCGCGCTGCTGCCCGCGCGGCAGGAGGGCCGGCGGATCATCTCCGGCATCGGCACCTCGATGCAGGTGTTCCTCGCCCGGGTCGGCACGCAGGGCCTGGTGATCCTGACGGTCACCATGCTCGGCCTGGGGTTCCCCTACTCCCCCGCCAACGTCGGGCTGACCCTGCTGACCGTCGGCCTGCCGACCCTGTTCCTCACGATGTGGGCCCGCCCGGCCCCGCCGGACCCCCACCTGCTGACGTCGCTGTGGCGGTTCGTCGTCCCGGCCATGGTGGTCACCGCCGCCGGCGGCGTCGCGGTGTACGCCTACCACTACACGACGCTGCTCAGGGGTTTCAGCGGCTCCGACGTCCCCGACTTCGTCGTCACCGCCTTCGAGCGCTGGTCCGGGGTCTCCTCCGGCGACGTCGGCTTCGCCGAGGCGGCGGCGACGATCGGCGCCCAGACGGCGCTGTCGACCTTCGTGTCCTACGCCGCCTTCCTGCTGATCCTGTTCCTGAGGCCACCCACCCGGCTGTTCGCCTCCTGGACCCGCCCCGACGGCGACCGGCGGCCGGCCGTGCTCGTGGCCGTGCTGGTCGTCGCGTTCACCGCCGGGCTGTTCGTCGAGCCGTTCACCGACTACTTCGGGCTCACCCACGCGGCCGACCCCATCTTCAGGACCGTCCTGCCGGCGCTGGTCGTGTGGTTCGCCCTGCTGACCGCGGCCTACCGGTTCCGGCTGCTGGAGCGGGCGCTGGGGCTGCAGCAGCTCCCCGGGGCGACGCGGCGCGGCTGAGCGACCGGTGCCCGTGCACCACCGCCCGGCCCCGGTCAGTGCTCGGTGGCCGCGCGGATCTCCGTGGTCGCCCGCTCGATCTCCCGGCGCAGCTCCCGGCGGCGGCCGGCGGCCTCGTACCGCCGGCGTTCCTCGGCGGTCCGGGGCCGCCAGGCCGGCACCTCCACCGGACGCCGGTCCGGCCCGATGGCCACCATCGTGAAGTAGCAGCTGTTGGTGTGCCGGACGACCTGGCTCACCAGGTCCTCCGTGGTCACGCGCACCCCGATCTCCATCGAGGTGCGCCCGGTGCGGTTCACGCTGGCCTGGAAGGTCACCAGCTCACCGACGTGCACCGGCTCCCGGAAGACCACCTGGTCGACCGAGAGCGTGACGGCGTAGGTCCGCGACCAGCGGGTCGCGCAGGTGTACGCGACCTGGTCGAGGTACTTCAGCAGCAGGCCGCCGTGCACGTTGCCCGCGAAGTTCGACATGTCGGGCGTCATCAGGACGGTCATCGACAGGCGGTGCAGGTCGTCGTCGCCACGGCCGCGGTCGGCAGGTGGCTCGGTGTCCGTGGGCATCCCCGGATCCTGCCCGGCCGAGGTCGAGCGGGGCTCCGCCACCGCCGTGGAGCCGGTGTCGCCGGGCAGTCCCGCCACGTCGGACCGGGCGCGGTCGCAACCGGAACGGCGAGACCGGCCACGGCACGGCGACCGGTCGGCTGCGCCGCGCCTCACCCATCGGTGCCGCGCGGGGTCAGGTCCCCGTCGGGGGCGCGGGGGTGGCCCCGTGGCCGAGGCGCACGTTGACCTGCTTGGTCTGGGTGAAGCCGGCGATCATGCCCTCGAGGGAGACCTCCCGCCCGATGCCGCTCTGCTTGTAGCCGCCGTAGGACTGGCCCACGACCTGCCCGCCGCCCTGGTTGACCTGCACCCAGCCCGCCTCGAGCCGGTGGGCCGTGGTGATCGCCGCGTCGATGTCGGAGCTCCAGACGTAGGCCCCGAGCCCGTAGGCGGTGTCGTTGGCCATCCGGACGACGTCGTCGACGTCGGTCCAGGCGATGGCGACGACCACCGGACCGAAGATCTCCTCGCGGGCCAGGCGGAAGCTGTTGTTCCCCCCGGAGAACAGCGTCGGCACGTGGAAGAACCCCTCGGCCAGCGGCCCGTCCGCCGGCGGCAACCCGCCTGTCTCGACGTTCAGCGCGGGGTTGGCCAGCCCGTCCTCCAGGTAGCCCCGGATGGAGTCGAACTGGGTCTCGTTGATCACCGCGCCGATGTCGCTGGCCTCGTCCAGCGGGTCCCCCACCCGCATCGATCCCAGCCGCTGCGACAACCGGGCGAGCACCTCGTCGTGGACGTCGCGGTGCAGGAACAGCCGGGAGCCCGCGGTGCAGCTCTGGCCCTGCCGGCTGATCCGGGAGGACAGCACCAGCCCCTCGATCAGCTCGTCGGTCACCGCGCCGGGGAAGACGATGGACGGGTTCTTCCCGCCCAGCTCCAGGGACAGGTGCGCCAGCCGCTCCCCCGCCCGCCCGGCGATGCCCCGGCCGACCTCGGTGGAGCCGGTGAAGGAGACCTTGTCCACGCCGGGGTGCTCGACCAGGGCGTTGCCCGCGTTGCGGCCGGTCCCGGTGACCACGTTGAGGACGCCCGGCGGCAGGACCTCCTCGCAGATCTCGGCCATCAGCAGGATGGACAGCGGCGCGTCCTCCGCGGCCTTGAGCACGATGGTGTTCCCCGCGGCCAGCGCGGCCGGGACCTTGAACCCGGCGATCATCAGCGGCGAGTTCCACGGCAGGATCGCGCCGACCACCCCCAGTGGCTCCTGCCGCGTGTACTGCAGCTGGTTCGCCCCGGCCGGCAGCGTGGTGCCCTTGACCTCGCCTGCGACCCCGCCGAAGTAGCGGAACAGGTCCACCAGCAGCGCCGCCTCCGGGCGCGCCTGGGTGCGCAGCGCGTTGCCGGTGTCCTCGGCGGTGACCCGGGCCAGCTCCTCGGCGCGGCCCTCGAGGGCGTCGGCGATCCGCAGCAGCACCCGCTGGCGCTCCTTGAAGTGCTGGTCGCGCCAGGCGGGGAAGGCCTCCCGTGCGGCAGCCACCGCGCGGTCGACGTCGGTGGCGTTGCCGCGCGGGACGCGGGCGATGACCTGGCCGCGGCGGGCCGGGCTGGTGATCTCCCGCCAGTCCCCGTCGGCGGCCTCGACCCAGTTCCCGCCGATGAGCATCAGCCGGGTCGGGGGGGACGTCGTGCCGGTGGAGGGGCTGAGGACGCTCTGCTGGGACATGGACTCCTCCTGTGCCTGGGTGGTGCGGAGCCGGCCGGGCCGGACGTCCCGCTCGGCGTGCGGTGCCTCGATCGTCAGCCTGCACCCGACGGTCGGCGACCCGGAACCCCGGCGTCGCGCTCCCCGCCCGGACCGGTCCGGCCGGCGCCGTCCGACCGTCGGGTCACGAGGCCGGCCGGCCTCCGCCGCGCGGCCCGCGGCTGTGCGCCTTGGGGACGACGGTGGTGCCGGTCGCCCGGACGACGACGACCGGCTCGGGGAGCACGTCGGCCCCGGACGGGCTCTCGTCGTACCGGGAGGCGACGACCTTGCGGGCCTCCAGCTGGACGGTGCGGCTGGTGGTGCCGATCCGGGTGACGGTCCCGGTGATCTCGAGGAAGTCGCCGGCGTAGACGGGCGCCAGGAACTCGACCTTGTCGTAGCCGACGAACAGGCCCTCGTCGCCGTCGGTGATGATGGCGACCTCGGTGACGACGTCGCCGAAGAACTTCAGCACGCGCGCGCCCTCGACGAGGTTGCCCCCGTAGTGCGCCTCCTCCTGGCCGATGCGCACGCGCAGCGTGCTGACGATGGGCTGGTCCTGCTCGGTCATGTCTCGCTCCTCCGGGTGTCGGTTCGTCGGTGCTGGGGATCAGCCGGCGGTGGTCAGCGCCGCGTCGACGGCGACTGCCCGGGTGCGGCTGACGATCACGGGGTTGACGTCGATGGCGGTGATGTCGGGGGACGAGGCGCCCAGCCGGCTGACCGCGCACAGGGCGCGGACGACGCCGTCCTCGTCGAGCGCGCCGCCGCGGGCGCCGGCGGTCATGCGGCCGACCCGGCTGCGCCCGAGGAAGGCGCGCGCCGCCGGCTCGTCCAGCTTCCCGACGTGGACGTCGACGACGTCGAGGAACTCCGTCCACACGCCGCCGAGGCCCACCAGGCAGGTGGGTCCGAACACGGGGTCGCGGTGGAAGCCGACGAGGACCTCGAGGTCCCCGCGGACCATCTCCGCGACGAGCAGCTCGAGGAGCACCGCGTGCTCCGCCGCCCACGTGAGCATGCGGTCGGCCTCGGCCCGCACGGCGTCGGGAGTCGGCAGGCCGACCGCGACCAGCCCCGCCTCGGTCTTGTGCAGCAGCCCCTCCGCGACGCCCTTGAGGACGACCGGGCCGCCCAGTCCGGCGGCCGCCTCGGCGGCCTCCTCCGCGGTCGCCGCCCGGACGGTGCGGGGCACCGCCAGGCCGAACCCGGCGAGGGCGGCCAGCACCTCGTCCTCGGTGGAGGGCAGCGGCCCGGCCGACGGCGGCGCAGCGGAGCGCGGGACCCCGGGGCCGGCACCAGGGCCCGCCTCCGCCCGCCGGCCGAGCGCGGCCAGGGCGCCCAGTGCCGGGCGCGCCCCGCGCAGCAGCGGGATCCGCGCCTGCGCGCAGAAGGCGGCGAGCTCCTCCGGCGGGTCCTGGCTGGCCGGGCTGAGGACGACGGGCACGGTGGTCGTGTCCGCGACGGCCTCGTGCAGCGTCTTGGCCAGGAACAGACCGAGGTCCTTCTCGTGGGTGCCGGCGGTCTGCTGCTGGTCGATGCCCACGACGAGGAGGTCCCCGCCCTCGGCGGCGGCGACCCGCAGGGCCTCCGGGTAGATGACCTCGTGCTCGTCGGCGCCCCAGGGGTCCAGCGGGTTGCGCGGGGAGAACAGCGGCCAGCGCTCGGTGAGGGAACGGCGGGCCTCCTCGCTCAGCCGGGGCAGCTCCAGGCCGACGTCGGACGCGACGTCGGCGAGCAGGTTCCCCTCGCCCCCCGAGTTCGTGACCAGGTGCGCCCGCCGTCCCGGGACCCGCCGCCGGGTGCCCAGGACCTCGCCCAGGGTCAGCAGTTCGTCGAGGTCGGCCGCGATCACGGCACCGGCCTGGGCGAGCGCGGCCGCGGCCGTGCGCGCCCCGCCGGCCAGGCGACCCGAGTGGGCCTGCACGCCCTCCCGGGCCGTGGTCGACCGGCCCACGACGCAGGCGGCCAGCGTCTTGCCCGCCTCGGCCAGCTCCCGGCAGGCGGCCAGGGTCTCCTCCGCGTCGCCGATCGCCTCGACGAAGACGAGGACCGCGGTGGTCTCCGGGTCGGCGGCGAAGAAGCGCAGGTGGTCGGCGAGGGAGAGCACGGCCTCGCTGCCCGAGGAGATCGCGGTGGACAGCGGCACCCGCGGCCCGGCGTTGACGAACGCCTCCACGATGGCGCCGCTCTGGGCGACCAGGCCCACGCTCCCCCGCCGCAGCCGGGGACCGACGCTGCCGATGTAGGGGGCGGCACCGGTCACCAGGTCCAGCACGCCCATGCAGTTGGGGCCCACCACGGCGAGGTCGTGCTCCGCCCGCAGCCGCTGCAGCCCGGTCACCAGGTCGTGCGCGACGGGCCCGGAGTCGGTGTGGCCGGCGCCGGGGACGACGAAGGCACGCACGCCGGCGGCGAGCCCCTGCTTCACGACACCGAGCACGCGGTCGGCGCGCACCTGCACCATGGCGAGGTCGACCGGCTCGTCGAGGTCGGCCAGGGTGGGCACCGCGGCCACACCGGAGACCTCACGGTGGGTGGGCGTGACGGCGACGAGCCGGCCCGCGTAACCGAGCGCCCGGCTGTTCTCGAGCGCGACGCGGCCCACGAACCGCGACGGCGACGCGCCGACGACTGCCAGGGAGCGGGGCCTGTACCGCACATCGATGGACACGACAGGGAGCATGGGGGGCCCGGGCTCCGATCCGGGACGACAGTCCGTCGGGATCCGCGCGGCGGACCGGACACATCGTCTCGCGCGGCTCCGCTGCAGCCCTCCAGGATCGACGCATGGTCACCCTCCCTCCCTCGGTCCGTGCCCTGGTCGCCGACGCCTCGGGGCCCGAGTCCCGCCTGGAGCTCCGCTCGCTGCCCACCGCCGACCTGGGCGATGGGGACGTCGTCGTCGCCGTGTCCTGGTCGAGCGTCAACTACAAGGACGGCCTCGCGTCCCGGAAGGACGGCAGGGTCGCGCGCATCGACCCCCTCGTGCCGGGCATCGACCTGGCCGGCACGGTCGTCGACCCCGGCGGCTCCGGCCTGGGAGCCGGGCGGTCCGTCCTGGTCCACGGCTACGGCCTCGGCGTCGCCCACCACGGCGGCTACGCCGAGCACGCCCGCGTGCCCGCCGAGTGGGTGGTCCCGTTGCCCGAGGGGCTGAGCGAGCGCCAGGCGATGACCCTGGGGACCGCCGGCTTCACCGCGGCGCTGAGTGTCGTGGCCCTCGAGGAGCACGGTCTGGCTCCCGGTGCCGGCCCCGTCCTCGTCACCGGGGCCACCGGCGGGGTCGGCAGCGTGGCGGTGTCCGTCCTCGCCGCGCGCGGGTACGAGGTCACCGCGGTCACGGGCAAGGCGGAGGCCGCCGACTGGTTGCGCTCCCTCGGGGCCGCCGACGTCGTCGACCGCTCCGCGCTCGACGCCTCGCGTCCCCTGCAGCGGGAGGCGTGGGCCGGCGCCGTCGACTGCGTCGGCGGGGAGACGCTCGCCGCCGTCCTGGCCTCGCTGCGCTACGGCGCGGCCGTGGCCGCGTCGGGCAACACCGGCGGCGTCGCCGTCCCGACGACGGTCTTCCCCTTCATCCTGCGCGGCGTGAGCCTGCTCGGCATCGACTCGGTGCAGTGCCCGATCGACCGCCGCCGCGCCGTCTGGGCCCGACTCGCGGGCGACCTGCGCCCGTCGTCGCTCGACGACCTGGCCACCGACGAGGTCCCGCTGGACGAGGTCCCGGGCGCGCTGGCGCGGATCCTGGACGGCGGGGCCCGCGGACGCACGCTGGTGCGGGTCTCCTGACCGCACCGCACGGGAGCGACGTCGGCCCGCTCGGGGTCGGCGTTCCCTAGGCTCGTGGGCCACCACCGCCGTGCCGCGGAGCGGCTCCCCGGCACCGTCCGAGGAGCTCGCCCGTGGCCGGCATGACCGTCCGGGACGCACTGGCCGTGCCGGCCCTGCGCGGCGCCGGCCCCCGGGTGCTCGCCGGCGCCGCGGGCCTGGGTCGTCAGGTGCGCTGGGTGCACACCACCGAACTGGTCGACATCGCTCCCCTGCTTCGTGGCGGCGACCTGGTGCTGAGCACGGGGATCGCCCTGCCGGACGCCCCCGACGACCTGGCGGCGTTCGCCGGCAGCCTCGACCGGAGCGAGGCCGCCGGCCTGGTCATCGAGCTGGGGCGGCGCTGGACGGAGGTCCCCGCGGCGCTGGTGACCGCCTGCGAGCGGCTGTCGTTACCGCTGGTCGCGCTCACCCGGGAGGTCCGGTTCGCGGCCGTGGCCCAGGCCGTGGGCGAGCGGATCGTCGACTCCCAGCTCGCGGAGCTGCGCGAGGCGCAACGCGTCCACGAGGTCTTCACCGAGCTGAGCATCGCCGAGGCCGGCCCCGGCGAGATCCTCGAGTCGGTGCAGCGCCTGGCCGGCGCCACGGTCGTCCTCGAGGACGCGCAGCACCGGGTCCTCGACTACCGGTCGGCCCCCGGCGACACCGCTGCGTCCCTGGCCGACTGGCAGGCCCGCTCCCGCCTCGTCGTCCTGGACGGGCGCACCGCGTGGGACGAGGCCAACGGCTGGCTGGTGACCCGGGTGGGCAAGCCGGACCGCGGCTGGGGCCGGCTCGTCATCGAGTCACCGGACGAGCCCCCGCAGCGCCTCGTCGCGACGGCGGAGCGGGCGGCGGCCGCCCTGGCCCTCCACCGGCTGCACGACCGTCAGCGCGACAGCCTGGTCCGCCGCACCCACCACGAGCTGCTCGTGCGGCTGCTGGCCGACCCCGGCGCGCCCGAGGTGCTGCAGCGCTGCGAGCTCGCCGGCGTCCCGCTCACCCGCCGGGCGCTCGTCGGCCTGGCCCTGCGCTCCCCGGTGGGGGCGAGCGAGTCCGGCCGGCGTTCCGGACAGCTGGACGCCGCCGTGGCCGCGGTCGTGCACGCGGTGCACGAGATGCGGGTGCCCGCGCTCGTCTGCGAGCTCGACGGCGCCGTGCGGGTCCTGCTGTCCCTCAGTCCCTCGGCCGACAGCACGCGGGCGACCGAGGACCTCGCCGGCCGCGTGCACCGGCGGGTCCGCGTCGTCGTCGGCGCGGGCCGCGCCGTGGACCGCGTGGGCGACATCGGGCGGACCCTGCGCGAGTCGCTGCACGTGGTGGACGCGGTGCGACCGGGCGCCCGGGAACGCGCCGTGCACCGGCTCGAGGACGTGCACCTGCGCGGCCTGCTGACCGTGCTCGCCGACGACGACCGGCTGCGGCTGTTCACCGCCCGGGAGCTCGACCCGCTCCGGGACCACGACGCCCGCGCCCAGTCCGGGCTGCTGGACACGGTCCGCGCACTGGTCCGCCACCCGGGCAGCAAGTCCGAGGCGGCGGCCGAGCTGCACCTGTCCCGGTCGGCCTTCTACGACCGGCTGGCCAGGGTCGAGCAGGTGCTCGGCGTCGACCTCGACGATCCGGACATCCTCGTGTCCCTGCACGTCGCCGTCCTCGCCGACGAGCTGTCCGGCGACGGAACCGGATGAGGGAGCATGGCCGCCGGCGCCCGCGTGCGCACGGCCGGCTGCTCACCGCC
>DASQXT010000413.1:0-3837 GCA_035639575.1 Geodermatophilus sp. | reverse complement strand
GTCCTCGTCGTCCGGGGTCGGCACCAGCACGCCGGCGGCGTCGGCCGAGGCGAGGCCGGCGACCTGCTCGCCGATGGAGCGCAGCACCGTGTCGGGGTCGGCGCCGGACAGCAGCGCGGTCGCGATGTCCGTGCCGGCCTGCGCCCAGGCGCGGCGGTGCTCGGCCCGCTCGACCAGCTCGGCGTTGCCGATCGCCAGGCCGGCGGCGCCGGCCAGCCCGACCGCCGCCGCGAGGTCGGCCTCGGTGAACGCGTCGACGCGCTCGACGGTCAGGAAGAGGTGGCCGAACACCGCACCGCGCACCCGGATGGGGACCCCGAGGAACGAGTGCATCGGCGGGTGACCGGGTGGGAAGCCGACCGCCTCCGGGTGCGTGGTGAGATCCGCGAGGCGCACCGGCTCCCGATGCTGCAGCAGCAGCCCCAGGACCCCGGTCCCGACGGGCAGGCGGCCGATCCGCTCGCGGGTGGCGGCGTCCATGCCCACGACGACGAAGCGCTCGAAGGCCGTGCCCGCGTCGTCGATGACGCCGAGCCCGCCGTACGTGGCGCCGGTGGCCTCGACGGCGGCCTGCACGATCCCGTACAGCGTGCCGTCGACCTGGGCGCTGTGCGCCGTGGGGGAGCTGCCCAGGACGGACACCTCGGCCGAGGACAGGTCGACCGCCCCGGCACCGGGCGGGGTCAGGGCCCGGCGGTCGGGGTGCTCCTGGGGGAGCGGCGAGGAGCCGGTGATGCCGGCCCCCTCAGGCGCCGCGGGCGAGGCGGCGGGTCGGCTGCCGGGGGACGGCGGGACGCAGCAGGGTCTTGCCCCGGCCGCTGACCACCACCAGGTCGGCACCGCGGGTGGCGCTGGTGAGCGCCTCGAACACCGGCCGCTCGAGGACGGCGGTGCGGACGCGGCCGGTGACGCCGGTCTCGGCGATGGCCCGCAGCACCTGGGCCTCCAGCCGCTCCAGCGCGACGGCGTCCGTGCGCCGTCCCGGGCGGGACAGGCCGGGGAGCACCTCGTCCTCGTCGTCGTCGACCACCCAGACGGCGACCACGGTGGCCTCCCGGCGAGCGGCCTCCTGCAGCGACCACACGAGGGCGCCGTGCGCGGCCGGCGAGCCGTCGACGTCGACGAGCAGCCAGGGGTTCTGCCGTCGCGGCAGCAGCGGGGTGAGCCGCATCGGCTCCACCCGGCGTCCGCCGCGCGCCTCGTCCGCGGGGGCGTCCGGCCGATCCTGGTCCGGCTCGTCCCTGAACCGGTGCGCGTCGTCCATGCCGCGATCGTGCATCGGCCCGTTGCGGGGCGGCAGGGACCAAGGACCCGCGTCGACCCAGGTCAGCGCGTTACTCATCCGTTCCGGTCAGTGACTGGGTGTGTCACAGCGGACCGTGACGGCTCGGATACGCTCCCCAGGGGATGTCCCGAGCACGACCGTCGCGTCGCGCTCCTCGTCGCGGACCACAGCCACCTGCAGTCCGCCGGCCCGCACCGCGGCGGCGGTGCGCGGCGCCTGGCGGGCACTGGTCTCGAGGAGCAGGGTCCCGCCCGGCGCCAGCCAGGAGCGAGCCTCCGCGGCCACCCGGCGCTGCAGGACGGTGCCGTCGAGACCGCCGTCCAGTGCGGTGCGCGGCTCGGCGTCGCGCGCCTCGGGCGGCATGAGCGCCACCGCCGCACTGGGCACGTAGGGGGCGTTGACCGCCAGCAGGTCGACCCGGCCACGGAGCGCGGCCGGCAGCGCGGCGTAGAGGTCGCCCTGGTGCACCCGGCCGCCGACCGGCTCGAGGTTGCGCCGGGCGCAGCGGACGGCGACCGGGTCGACGTCGGCCGCGTGCAGCTCGACCGGGCCCAGGCCGGCGGCCACGGCCTGCGCGACCGCACCGGAGCCGCAGCACAGGTCGACGACCACCGGGGTGCCGGCAGCGGAGCGCAGCAGCGCCACCGCCTGCTCGACCAGCAGCGCGGTCCGCTGCCGCGGCACGAAGACGCCGGGGTCGACCGCGACGCGCAGACCGCAGAACCGGGCCCAGCCGAGGACCGTCTCCAGCGGCTCGCCGGCCACCCGGCGGTCCACCATCGCGGCGAGGTCCGCCGGGCCGGTGGCCGCGTCGAGCAGCTCGGCGGCCTCCTCCTCGGCGAACACGCACCCGGCCGCGCGCAGCCGCGCGACGAGGGACGACGGGTGCTCCGGGAGGACGTCGTCCGGCGACGGTGGCACGGGCCTGCGCCTCCCTCCCGACTCCGGCTGCCCGCGAGGGTACGGGCGGCCCCGGCATGGGCGGCGCGCCCGCGGGGCAGGAGGTCGTGTGCGAGCAGGCGCGACCGGCGACAGGAGCCACCATGCCGACATCCGACCGACCTCCCGGCGAGGACCGCTCCGGCGAGGACCGGCCGAGCTCCCGGGGGCGCCGGGGGCGGGCCGTCGTCGCCGGCACCTTCATCGCCGGACTGGCGATCGTCCTGGCCGTCCTGCTGCTCGTCCCGCGGTGCAGCCAGGCGGTGCAGGACAACGGGTCGGCCGTCGACGCACCGTCGGTCGTCGAGCAGACCGTTCCGCAGCCCGACCGGCCGTAGCCGGGCACACCGGAGCTCCGGCGGCCCGTCGAGGACGGGCCGCCGGGGCTCCGCCGCGTGCTGGTCCGGTCAGACGGTGAAGCCGACGCGGTCGATCTTGCGGTGGTACCGGGTGCCTAGCCCGCCGCCGAGCAGCGCACCGAGCAGCGAGACCAGCGCGGCGGCGACGGCGGCGACGATCCCGGCAGTGGTGGCGGTGCTGCCGCTGACCGGGATGCCCGGCAGGTTCAGCTGGGAGAGCACGTTGTACTGCGCGCCCAGCACCACGCCGAGGACGCCGAGCACGACGACGACCAGCAGGCCGATCAGCCACACGGCCAGGCCCTGCCGGGTCCCGTCGAAGCGGGCCATCCGGCCGGCCACGTAACCACCGGCGAGGTAGGCGAGGAAGAGCACGACCAGCAGGGCGATGCCGCCGGTGAGGCCGATGGTGGTGGCCTGCGCGGCGGCCTCGTCCGCGGTGTCCACCTGGCTGAGACCGAAGGCGACCCCAGCCGCGGAGAGGACGGCCAGCAGCAGCACGGCCAGCCCGTTGGCCGACAGCCAGCCGAAGAACGCAGCGCCCCACTTGGTGCCGCCGTAGCGGGCGTGCTGCGCGGTGACGGCGTCCCGGGCGGCCCTGCGGGTGGCGTGCGCGCCCTCCGCTGCGGCCGGGGCGGGTGCGTGGAGGTCGGTGCGGGTGCGGTCGGGCTCGGTCATCGCGTCTCCTCGTGGACGACACAGGGCCCGGGGTCGGTGCCCGGCCGCCCTCCGAGCAAACGGGTCGTGACCTGATCGTGTGATGCGCTGACCAGGGAAGATGCGCCTGGCCTCGCGAGGTCACCGTCGGACGAGGGCTCCGTCACGGACGGTCTCGCAGCGT
This sequence comes from Geodermatophilus sp., assembly GCA_035639575.1. Lineage (GTDB taxonomy): Bacteria > Actinomycetota > Actinomycetes > Mycobacteriales > Geodermatophilaceae > Geodermatophilus. The sequence goes on along the minus strand of DASQXT010000413.1, from coordinate 413 downwards.
CGACGGTCGGGCAGCCCGGAGGCGGAGAGCGGGTGACGAGAATCGAACTCGCACTGTCAGCTTGGGAAGCTGATGTTCTGCCATTGAACTACACCCGCGGAGTGCGCTCCCACCTTACCGGAGCGCCCTCTCGGAGGGGAGCGGGGGCCTCAGGTGCGGACGACGGCGGTGGTGCCGGCCGGGCCGGACAACCGCGGCCGAACGGTCCCCCGGGGTCAGCGGCGCATCGCCCCGAGGAAACCGGTCGCCTCCGAGCGCAGTCGTTCGGCCAGCTGGGACAACCCGGTGACGTCCTGGCCGCCGGGACCCAGGGACGCCGAGCCGTCGACCGCGGCGGCGATGCCGTCCACCACGCCGTTCATCTCGGTGACCGTCGTCCCGACCCGGGTCATGACCGCGGCGACCTCCTCGCA
>DASQXT010000412.1:0-6902 GCA_035639575.1 Geodermatophilus sp. | reverse complement strand
CGTTGTCGTCGACCAGCACGCCGATGCTGTGCGGAGAGCATTCGAGCAGGCCGAGGGTGATCCGCCCCTCGGCGTCCTGGCTGGTCTTGAACCACAGCAGGTCGTCGTGAGCGAGCACGACCCGAGCGGCCGGGTCGGGCGTGGACTGCGGCGGCAGGGCCTCGTCGTTCTCACCCGGGTCGTCGTCCTCGCCGGGATCGACCGCCATCCTGGCGGCACGCAGGGTGCGGCGAAACCGGGAGATCCACAGGCTGAGCAGGCGCATCGACGTACTCCTCCGGGTGTCGGCCGGCCCGTCCGCTGCCTCGGGGACGACCCCAGCGGGGTCTGCGTCGCAGGCCGGCTGGATCGAGGGGGCGGAATGGTCCACCCGAGGCCGAACCGGCCACCGCGCCCCGGCCGTCCGACCTCCAGCGTCTGCAGAAAGGAGTTCCCGACCGAGGCGACAGATACCTCGGCGCATCGCGGAAGTCCGGCCCGAGGAGTCGACCGCGGCGCCACCGGACTCGTTGCTGGTCGCAGCTCGCTCTGGCACACCTGCCAGCGGCGGACGAGCCGCCGTCGCACTCGCCGGTGTCGCTGCGGCGCGAGCTCCGTCCGAGGTCCACCGCTCGCGGTGTGGATGGACACGGCGGCCTCGGTCGGTGTCGGAGACGTCGCGGTGGATTCGCTGACGGACCACCCCACGGGGTCCGGCACGTCCGCGGGCCGGACGCCGGATGCCTGGCGGCTGCCGCGCGACTCAGGGCGTGCCGACGAAGCCCGTCCGGTAGGCCCAGACCACGGCCTGGGTGCGGTCTCGCACCTCCAGCTTGGCCAGGATGCTCTTGATGTGGGTCTTGACCGTCTCCGGTGACACCCAGATCCGGCGGGCGATCTCGGCGTTGGAGAGACCCTCGGCCAGCGCGCGCAACACCTCCGCCTCGCGGTCGGTCAGCTCAGCCGCCAGCGCCAGACGTTCGTGGTCGGGTACCCGCCGACCGGCGTGCAGGGCCAGCAGCCGCCGGGTCACCGCGGGGGCCACCAGCGCGTCACCGGCGAAGACCGTGCGGATGCCGTCGACGAGCTGCTCCGGGGTGGCGCGCTTGAGCAGGAAGCCGTCGGCCCCGGCATCGAGGGCGTCGTCGACCACCTCGTCGAGGTCGAACGTCGTGAGGACCAGCACCCGTGGGCGCCGCGGCCACGACACGATCTCGCGGGTCGCGCACACGCCGTCGACCGACGGCATCCGGACGTCCATGAGGACGACGTCGGGCTGCAGCTCCCGCGCCCGGCTGACCGCCTCGCGGCCGTCCGCCGCCTCCCCGACGACGTCGATGTCCTCCTCGGCGCCGAGCAGCGCCCGCAGCCCGCTGCGCACCAGGACGTCGTCGTCGGCGAGCAGCACGCGGATCACGTCGTCACCGCCGGGCCCGTCGGCAGCACTGCTCGGACGCGGAACCCGCTCTCGACGGGGCCGGCTTCCAGTGCGCCGCCTTCCAGCCGGGCCCGCTCGCGCATGTTCACCAGCCCCCGCCCGGGAACCGGCTCGTCGCACCCGGCGCCCTCGTTGCGGACCTCGGCCACCACCCGGTCGCCGTCCCGCGAGACCTCGACCCCGATGAGGCCGGCCGAGGTGTGCCGGACGGCGTTGGTCAGCGCCTCCTGCACGATCCGGTACAGCGCCCGCGCGCAGCTGTCCGGCAGCGCCATGCCGTCCATCCGGAGGTCCACCTGGCGCCCGGTCGCCCGGATCCGCTCGACCAGCTCCTCCAGGTCTCCCGGCGTCGGCGCGAAGGGGACGGCGTGCTGGTCGCCCTCGTCGGGCTGGAGCACCTTCAGCAGCCGGTCCAGCTCCTCCAGGGCGCCGCGACCCACCGTCTCGATGCTGGTCAGCGCCTCCTGCGCGAACCCGGGGTTCTCGGTGAAGACCCGCCGTCCAACCCCGGCTTGCAGCACCATCACGTTGACCGTGTGTCCCAGTGAGTCGTGCAGCTCGCGGGCCAGCCGCGTGCGCTCCTGCAACAGCAGGCGCTCGGCGACCAGCGCGCGCCGGCTGCTCTCGTCGGCCCGCCGCACCTCCGCCGCCGCGCCCTGCGCCCGGCGCCTGCTGAGCTCCCCGGCGACGGTGGCGAACAAGACCAGCATCGCGATGGCGGGGAGGTCCCCGAAGGGGGCGCTGCGGTCGAGTGCCACGTAGCCGGCGACAGCGGTCACCGCCATCGCGGTGGCCGCCGCCCGCAGCCGGCGACCGCCGACCGCGTAGCACGTGAACAGGGCCGTCCACATGGGGAACTGGACCGGCCCGACGACGTACCCGGCCGCCGCGTTGGCCACCAGGAGGAGACCGGTTAGCGCCATCGTGGCCAGTGGGGCGACCTGGCGCCAGAGCAGCCCGGATGCCGCAGCCACGGCGAGGAGGAGCGCGAGGACGCCGCCCGGCCGGAACGGGGGCTCAGCCGATTCGGCCAGGACCCACACGGCTGACGCCACCGCCACCGCGCCGGCGAGCCACACATCGGCGCGGGCGGGAGCCCACGGGCGGCGGCGCGCGACGGAAGGGCCGGTCAGGGCGGACGACGACACCTCCCATCGTGCCTCCGCACGGCCTTCCGAGGCGACACCCGCGGGAGTCGTCCGGGCTGCCTCGCGCGAGGGAGGCGCCGCAGCGACGGGGGGAGGGGGCGGTTCCCAGAAGCCACCCGCGGGAGGACGCGGTTCGACCCGTGCGGGGCTCGTGGGCGGTGCCCGCCCGACACGAACCTGGAGTCCTCGTACACCGCCGGCGTCGTCAGGCACCGGCCCGAGGTCCCGGAGACCTTGATGGCAGGCATCGATGAGCAGACCGCCCCGCGGCCGTCCCGGCGGCACCCGGCAGGCCGAACCGGGCGGCTGGTCGCCTTCGGGTTCCTCACCCTCACCGCGGTGGCGGTGGCCGTCCTCTTCGTGACGCCGTACCTCGTGTCGGCGTCGGCGAACCTCGCACCGCACTACGCCGACCAGGGGAGCGTCGTCGCGGTGGCGTTCCTCGTGCACGTCGTCGCCGGCGGTCTGGCCCTGCTGCTGTCACCGCTGCAGATCGCGGCGCGACTGCGGGCACGGGCACCGAGGCTGCACCGTGTGACCGGCCGGGTCGTGCTGGCCGCGATCGCGGTCGCCGGGTGCACCAGCCTGGTCATCGTCCCGTTCGACACGGCAGGACCGGTCGGCACCGTCGGCTTCGGCATCACCGGGATCGTGTGGCTGTCCTGCGCTGCGGCGGCGTTCCGGGCGGTCCGCCGCCGGGACATCGCCGCGCACCGCCGCTGGGCCGTCCGGACCTTCGCCCTGACCTACACCGCCGTCACCCTGCGGCTGCTGAACCTGCCCTTGACTGCGCTCCTGGTCGTCCTCGGGATGGACGTCGGCGTCGCGGGCGCCCGCGCCTACGCCGTGCTCGCGCTCCTGTCCTGGGTGATCGACCTGGCCGTCGCCGAGTGGTACCTCGCCACCCGCCGCCGGCCCGCGGAGCGGCGCCACCGCTCCTCGTCGCACCCCAGCGCAGCCGCCGCCACGGCCGCCGTGACGGAGGGTGCGGCGTGAGCCACCGGACCGCGCCGGTCGCACTGCTCGAGCAGTTCGCGATGGGCCGCGACGGCCGGGTCAAGGCGCTGCACGAGCTGGTCGGGAGCGACCACGTCAGCGCGGCGATCGTGCTGGCCACCTGCAACCGGGTGGAGGTCTTCGCCAAGGTCGACCGCTTCCGCCAACCTCGTCGAACACGAGGATCGGCGAGGCCTCGATGAGCTCTTCCGGTGCCGCCTCCGCGCAAGTACCCGATCTCCGAACCGCGCCGCGTACCCACCACCGACAGGGCCACGTGGTGGCCGACATCGGCAGTCGCCTCGGCGTTCAGGAGATCGCGGGTCGAGGTGGTGAGGAACGACCGCGCCGTCGCCTCATCGAGGTCACGGGTGTTCGACACGTCCACCACGACCGACGCGCCGACCGGAAGCGGTCGAGTCCCTCATCGGTCACCGTGTCGACGCCGGAGGCGGGGGAGGGGGACCGCTTCGTGCCCCTGGGCGCTCAGGCTGGTCACGACTCCGGATCCGATGAGTCCTGTCCCGCTGATGACGACGATCTTCATGGTCGACCTCCGAGGTCTCGTAGCCGCCTGTCAGCGACCTCGACCCTCGTCCCGGGCTGTGGCCTCCCGCGCCGGTGAGCGCCCCCGTGGGATCACTCGAGTTGCGCAGCCGGACCCAGGGGCCGGTGCAGGAGCCGCCGGGATGCCTGGGGAACCGTCCATGTCCGGCCCCTCCGTGGCTGCCGGCCCTTGTCGGGGGTCCCTACGACGAGACCGTCGGCTCCGCCACGGTGTGGGCTCCGGACGGGTCGGTGCTCGCGTGCGCTGGTGCGGCACCGGGCCGCTCTGCGGGACCAGCGGCGCGACACCGCAGAGACGCACCGGCGTCGTCTGCGGGGCTGAGCCGGTGTGCAGCCCGTGGACCCCGGAGGGTGTGCCATCTCGGCGACACGTGGGCCTGAGGGAGCTGCCGATCAGCCGTGTGCGACCAGGGTGTCGAGGATGGGCCGTGCGTGGGTCCACAGGACGGCGCCACCGATGCCAGGAACCACGGTGCGGTGAGCGCCGGGGATCCGGCCGGTCAGCGTCGCGCCGTTGTCGGGGGAGTGGCTCGTGTCCTGTTCGCCGTACCAGATGTCGACGGGGATCCCGATGTGCGCCAGGGGGATGGCCCAGCGGCTCATGGCGAGCAGCGTGTCGCGGACGTATCCCTCCGGTCCTTGGGCGAAGCCCTCCCGCAGCGCCGTGCGGTAAGCCCGTTCGAAGTCCCTGGTGCAGTACACCGCCCGGTCGCTCGGTGGAGCCCCGGTCATGACCAGGTCCCACATCGCCTCTGCGTCGAAGCGGCGCAGCACCGCCGTGGCGCCGTCGGGATCGGTGGCCACGAGGTCGACCAGATCCCGCAGGTGCGGAGGCAGTGCCTCCCGGATCTCCGGGACGGCGACCTCGTCGCTGGCGGAGACCAGAGCCAGGGCCCTGGTGATCCCCGCCGCGGCGCAGGCGAGGGCGAAGGGCGCCCCTTGTGAGTTGCCGATCAGCGCCGGGCGTCCGAGTCCGCGCAGCTCGACGAGTTCGCCGACATCCGCGGCGAAGTCCGCGAGTGTGCGACCGGGTGCCGGCGTCGATGCGCCCAGGCCCGGCCGGTCCACGGAGATGAGCCGCACGCCGAGCGCTGCCACGGCTCGTGCGCTGATGCCCAGGTGGCGGCTGATCGCTGCGCCCGGGCACAGCAACACCGGTGTTCCTCGCGGTGAGCCCCATTCGGCCCACGCCAGCCTTCGTCCATCGGCGAGCGTGCTGTGTCCCAGCCGCTCGGGGTCGTCGAGGTCCAGCTCCATGCTCGACTCCTCGCACGCGTGGACACGGTGGAATCCAGGATGGGGCAGACGTGGCGCCTGACGGACGCATCGCGGACACGTGGCCGCCGGCCCGTGCCGTCGACAGTCGTTCCTCGTGCCGCCGCCGCGGCGGCCGGGCTGCCTGGCTGCCGTGGCGCGATCGACCGTCGAGGACGGAGGTCGCGATCCGGGCGCCGACGTGGTGTGCCGTCCCCCGAGGGAGCTCAAGCTCTGTCGGGTGACACCGTGTCCGCTGCGCACCGACGATCGGCCGCCGTTCGACGGCAGTGTCCCGGCGCAGGACTCACCCTGGAGGAACCCGGATGCAACTGTTCGGTGAGACTGCCGTGGTCACGGGGGCGGGCAGTGGCATCGGACGAGCCCTGGCCCGGCGCCTGGCTCGGGCCGGTGCCCGCCTCGTGCTCGCTGACATCGACGGCGCGGCTCTGACGGCCACCGCCCACGAGCTGGGGGCCACCGCGGTCGTCACGGACGTGGCCAGCCCGGATGACAGCGAAGCGCTCGCTGACGTGGCAGGTCCCACTCGAGTCCTGTGCCTGAACGCAGGGATGACCGGCAGCCACGTCGGACCGGTGTGGCTGACCCCGCCCGATCAGTGGGCGCGGGTGATGGGCGTCAACCTCGGAGGCGTGGTCAACGGCTTACGGGCGTTCGTCCCGCGCATGCTCGCCGACGACCAGCCGCACCGCATCCTCATCACCGCCTCCCTCGCGGGTCTGGCCACCTGGCCCGGCGGTGGCGCCTATGCCGCGTCGAAGCACGCGGTCGTGACGGTCGCCGAGCAGACGGCGCTGGAGTTGTCCGACAGCCGGGTCACGGTCACGGTGTCGTGCCCGGCGCTGGTGCGGTCGGGCATGTCCACCGAGGGAGCCGAACCCGACGACGTGGCAGTCGAGGCACTGGACGCCACCGGGCGAGGGGAGTTCACCGTCGTCCCGACCGAGTGGCGCCAGGCCGTCCGCGACCGCGGCGTGAGATTGGCCGCGGGGGAGCGGCCGCGACTCCCGGCCGCGACACCCCCGGCAGTCGGTGAGGGGTCGAGGTGACGTCTTCTCCCCATGCTGCGCCGCGGGCCGGGGAGGCTGGTGTTGCAGGGCCCCGGCGTCTCCTCCCACCAGGGTCCCTACCGGTCGCCGGTGATCGCCGCCTTCATCGTGCCGGCCTGATCGCATCCGGTGCATGACCTTGCTCATATCTTGCTCAAAGGCAACAATTGTCCATGGCGAACGTCTCACTTCCGACTCCCGTCGTCAGACCAGCAGCAGCGCGGTCGCCGGTGGACGTGGCGGCGTTGGCGCGCGATCTACGCGCCCGAGTGGATGGCGAGGTGCGGTTCGACGCCGGCTCCCGGGCCGCGTACTCCACGGACGCCTCCAACTACCGGCAGGTTCCCCTGGGGGTTGTCGTCCCTCGTACCGTCGACGCGGCGGTCGAGGCGGTGGCGGTGTGCCGTGAGCACGGTGCCCCGCTGCTCGGTCGGGGCGGCGGCACGAGCC
>DASQXT010000411.1:0-9718 GCA_035639575.1 Geodermatophilus sp. | reverse complement strand
GACCCTCGACGACGGCACCGGCTGCACCGACTCCACCTTCTTCGAGGACGCCCAGGGTCCCTACGCCTCGACGGTCTTCCACTCGTGGCTGCTGGTGGTCCGCGGGGTGCTGCGCCGCACCGGCCCGCGGGGGGTCTCGCTGCGGGCCACCGGCGCGTGGGAGCTGCCGGCGCTGCACGGGGCCTGGGAGTCCGGCGGGCTGGAGGCGGTGGCCGAGCAGATGGCCGCCCCGGGGGAGTACACCGAGCAGTCGATCGCCGGCGCGGCGGCCTCGCGCGGGTCGCGGCCGGTGGTGGTCAAGCCGGTGCTGGTGCACCCCACGGGCTTCCGGATGTCGCCCTACGCCGACATCAAGCCGGCGGGGGAGGACGCCATGACCGTGGCCCGCCGCGACGCCACCCGCCGGGGGACGTCGTCGCCACCGCGCAAGCTGTGGCACTCCAGCCCGGGCAGCTCCGGCCACTGAAGAAGGACCCCGCTGCCCCCACCACTCGCAGGCTCGCGGCGGGGCCCTGCAGCGGGGCCAGCACGCCGTCGCGGCCGAACTCGCGCGCCGGCGCCCGATGACCCGAGGGTGGGACGGCGGTCTACTCCTCGACGCCGGAGTCGACCGTCCCACCCCGAGAGGACCCCCAGTGCCCAAGCAGATCCCGTGCCTGTGGTTCGACGGCGCGGCCGAGGACGCCGCCGCCCACTACACCTCGATCTTCCCGAACTCCTCGATCGGCGAGGTCACCCGCTACGGCCCCGACATGCCCATGCCCGAGGGCACCGCGATGACCGTCTCCTTCACCCTCGACGGCCAGGAGTACGTCGGCCTCAACGGCGGCCCCCAGTTCGCGTTCACCGAGGCCATCTCCTTCCAGATCATGTGTGCCGACCAGGAGGAGGTCGACCACTACTGGAACGGGCTGACCGACGGCGGCGAGGAGAGCATGTGCGGCTGGCTCAAGGACCGCTTCGGCGTCTCCTGGCAGGTCGTGCCGACCGAGCTCAGCACCCTGCTCAACGACCCCGACCCCGGGCGCGCCCGGCGGGCCACCGAGGCGATGCTGCAGATGCACCGCATCGACGTCGAGGAGATCCGGCGGGCGGCCGACGGCGTCTCCGCGTGAGAAAGAGGACCCCGTCCTCCCCACCCTTCGCAGGCTCAGGGCGGGACCCGGGACGGGGCCGGGCGTCGGGCCGGCGTGCGGCCTGTCACCGCCGCCGGACGCACCCCGCGAGCGGACCGGTGGCCCGGAGCGACCGCCGCTAGGCTCCGACGGGTGCCGCCGTCTGCCCCCGCCTCGTCCGCCGCGGACCAGCTGCCCGCCCGCGCGGCCGCCGTCTGGGCCGCCCTCGACCCGCTCGTCTCGGCGGGCCACCCGCTGCGGGTCCTCGACGTCGGCGGCGGCAGCGGCAACTCCGCCGTCCGGCTGGCCCAGATGGGCCACGACGTCACCGTGGTCGACCCCAGCGCCGACGCCCTCGCCACGCTGAGCCGGCGGGCCGGGACCGCCGGCGTCGGGCCGCGGGTGCACGGCGTCCAGGGCGACGGCGACCGGCTGCACGAGGCCGTGTCCACCGGACCCGACGGCGGCTACGACCTGGCGCTGTGCCACTCGGTGCTCGAGGTGGTCGACGACCCCGCCACCACGCTGCGCGAGCTCGCGCGCGCCCTGCGCTCCGGCGGCACCGCCAGCGTCGCCTCGGCCAACCGCGCCGGCGCGGTGCTGGCCCGCGCGGTCGCCGGCCACCCGGTCGAGGCGCTGGCCCTGCTCGAGGACCGCGACCCCGCCCCGGGGCGCGCCCGCCGTCCCGCCCGCCGCCGCTTCACCCCCGACGACCTGCTCGCCCTGGTCGAGGCCGCCGGGCTGCAGCCGGGCTCCTGGCGCGGCGTGTCGGTCGTCGCCGACCTCCTCGACGTCGCCTCCGGCGCCGACCCGGAGGCGGTCCGCCGGCTGGAACTGGCGCTGGCCGGCAGCTCGCCCTACCGCGACGTCGCCGCCGGGCTGCACCTGCTCGCGACCCGCCCGTGAGCCTCCCCGTCGACGGACTGCCGCCCGACCTCGCCCGGCCCGACTACGGCACGGCCACCCTCGCCGACGTCCTCCCCGGCGCCGCCACCGCGCTCGGGGTCCGCGTGGAGCGCGGGGACCTGCCGCCCGACCCACTCGGCCTCACCACCGCGCTGGCCGGCGCCCGCCGGGTCGCCGTCCTGCTGGTCGACGGGCTCGGCGCCGATCTGGTCCGCGCCCACGCGGACATCGCGCCCACCCTGGCCGGGCTCGCCACCCCCGCCGGCGACCTCTCCGCGCCCTGCCCGAGCACCACCCCCGTCAGCCTCACCACCCTGGGCACCGGCCTGCCCCCGGGCAGCCACGGCGTTCTCGGCTTCGTCACGGCGGTGCCGGGGGAGGAGCGCACGCTCAACCACGTCCAGTGGACCGACGACCCCGACCCGGCCGTCTGGATGTCTCGGCGCAGTGTCTTCGAGCAGGCCGCCGACGCGGGGATCGAGGTCAGCGCCGTGGCGCCCTACGCGTTCCGCGGGTCGGGGCTGTCGAACGCCGCCTACCGCGGCGCCCGCTACACCGGCACCGTGGGCGCCGGCGACCTGGCCGCCGTCCTGCTGGAGTCGCTGGCCGCCGCGCCGCGCACGCTCGTCTACGGCTACACCGCCGAACTCGACCTCACCGGTCACGTCCGCGGGGTCGACTCGCCCAGCTGGCGCGCCCAGCTGGCCCTCGTCGACCGGCTCGTCGAGCAGGTGGTCGACGGCCTGCCGGACGACGCCGCGCTGCTGGTCACCGCCGACCACGGGATGCTCGACGTCCCGCCGGGCACCCGGCTCGACCTCGACGCGACCCCCGAGCTCACCGGCGGCGTGCGGCTGCTCGCCGGCGAACCGCGGGCCCGCTACGTGCACGCCGTCCCCGGCGCCGAGGCCGAGCTGCTGGCGCGGTGGCGGGACGTCCTCGGGGACCGCGCGTGGGTGGCGGGCCGCGACGAGGCCATCGCCAGCGGCGTCTTCGGCCCGGTGGACGACGACCTGGCCGGGCGGATCGGCGACGTCGTGGCGCTCGCCCGCGGCACCTGGGCGCTGACCGCCACGGAGCGGGAGCCCGGCCCCAGCCGGCTGGTCGGCTACCACGGCTCACTCACCGCGACGGAGCTGGCCATCCCGATGCTCGCCGCGCTGGGCCGCGCGCTGGCCTGAGCGCGGCGCACCGGCGGCCGTTGACGGCACCGGCAGGGCGGACGACAGTGCCCCGGCGTCCCGCGACCGGCGCCGGACGTCTCCTCGCAGGGCGGAGCCCCCGATGACCGCTCGACGCGCACGCCCCCGCCCCACCCGAGCCGGACTGGTCCTCGCCGTCCTCGCGGTGCTGGTCGCGACGGCCGGCCTCGTAGCCCCCGCCGCCGCAGCGGCCCCGGTCGCCCCCACCGCCACCCTGGAGGCCGACCTGCAGGCGGACCTCCAGCACTACCTGCAGGACCGGGGCGCCGCGGAGCACGTCTCGGCCGCCGCGGTGAGCATCAGCCTCCCCGACCAGATGCAGACGGTGGACGCCAGCGCAGGGACGACGGCGTTCGGCGGGACCGTGCCGGTGGCGCCCGACGCCCTCTGGCAGATCGGCAGCAACACCAAGGCCTTCACGTCGGTGCTCCTGCTGCAGCTCGAGGCGGAGGGCCGCCTCTCGATCGACGACCCCCTCGGCCGGTGGCTGCCGCAGTACCCGCAGTGGGCCGGCGTCTCCCTCCGGCGGTTGTTGAACATGACCAGCGGCATCCCGACCTACGACGACCAGCCGGCCTTCCTCACCGACTACGCCGCGGACCCGCTCCGGGACTTCTCCCCGGAGGAGCTGGTCGGCTACGTGGTCGCGGCTCCGGCCACCACCGGATACAGCTACTCGAACACGAACTACGTCCTCGCCGAGATGGTCGTCGAGCGGGTGACCGGTACCGGCTACGCGGCCCAGCTGTCCGCCCGGCTCCTCGGACCGCTGGGTCTCAGGAACACGTACTACCGCTCGCACCTCTACCCCCCGCAGATCGCCGACCGCATGCCGGCCGGCTATTACTTCCGCACCAGCGATCCCGAGTGGTCCTCGTTGGTCGGACGGGACGTCAGCCGGGACTCCCTGTCCTGGGCACGCGGCGCCGGCGCCATCCTGAGCACGACGGCCGACATGACCCAGTGGGCGCGGGCCCTGTACGGCGGGTGGCTGCTGCCGCCCCAGCAGATGGCCGAGCTCATGAGCCTGGTGTCGACGGCGACGGGGGAGCCCATCGAGGGGACGACCGCCGATGACCCGAGGGGGTTCGGCCTGGGAGTCGCCCAGATGACGGACGACCTGGGCACCTTCTGGTTCTACGAGGGCGAGACCCTCGGCTTCCGCTTGCTGCAGGCCTACTTCCCGGAGTCCGGGCTCATCATCGCCATCGGGCTCAACAGCCGACCCGACGAGGACCAGATCGGGGCCCTGGCGACGGCGGTGTACGACACGCTGGTCACCCACGGGGTGGTCAAGGCGCCCCCGGTCGGTGCCGCGGCCTGAGTCCCGAGCTCAGACGCCGGAGAGCAGCCGCACGTGCCAGGTGCGGCCGTGCGCGGCGTGCTGCGCCCGGCAGGTCAGCGGCGCGGACTCCTCCGACGGCCGGCTCTCCACCTCGGTCACGACGTCGCCGTCCGGGCCGGCGAGGGTGACCACCCACCGCTCGACCTCGACCCCGGCCGGGGTCAGCCGCCGCACGTCGCGCGGCAGCAGGTCGTCGACCCCGAGCAGCGACAGCTCCGCCCGGGCGGTGTGCTGGGCCGCCTGCACGGGCGCGGGCAGCCCGGAGCGGCCACGCAGCCAGGGCAGCGCGACCTGCCCACCCGCGTGCGCCTCGACCAGCCCGGCGCCGTCCCCGGGCACCTGGCCGTAGTAGAAGCCGTGCGGCAGCACCAGCACGTTGCTGGCGAACCGGCAGCCGCCGAGGTGGCTGCACTCCCAGACGTCATCGGCGGGCATCGTCCGGGCCAGCGGCCGCCCGCGCAGCGCGCAGCAGGCGTCGTGCCCGCCGTGCGCGCACACCAGGTAGAGCGGTCGGTCGGCCCGCTGGCCGACCGACCCGTCCCAGGGCGCGTCGACCAGCTCGGCGTCGTCGTCGCGCACCGACCACCACACGCCCTCGACGCCGGGCCGGCCGTCGACGTAGGCCCAGCGGCGCTGCGAGTCGGTGAGCCGGTCGCCGGGACGGCGGACCAGCAGCACCCGCACACCCTCGACCCGCGCCCGGTGCGCCAGCTGCGGCGCGACGGCGGGGTCGAACCGGGACTGTGTGAGCGCGTCGACGCCCCACGGCCCCGGCTGCTCGACCAGCAGCCAGCGCTGCGCCGGTGAGGCGGTGGCGACGGCGGAGTCACCGCGGACCAGCGCCTGCACCGAGCAGCGGTCGGGGTCGAGCCGTCCCCCGGGCAGTCCGGGTGCTGCCGCGACCCGGCAGAAGTCGGCCGGAGCGGTCACGTCCCCCCCTCGCTGGCGCTCGGACGGGCCGTGACCGGCGGTGCCGTGTACATGCGTGACCTCGCGAGCTCGGTCACGTGCCGGGTTCCGCCCGGCTCACGATCCGTTCCCGGGCGCGCTCTCACGCCCCCCATGGTGCTCCGCGGTCGCACCGGGCACGGTGGCGATGGACTCGGTCACCAACCGGCGGCCCAGGGTGAGCTGGTCGGCGGCGTCGAGCCCCGGCAGGTCGGCGACCTTCAGCTCGCCGGTGGCCAGCAGCTCGGCCACGGCCGGCCGGGTCGCGGCGGGCAGCTCGAGGGAGCGCCGTCCGGCGACCAGGGTCACCCGGCCGTCGGCGGCCTCGCGCAGCCGGCAGCGCAGCCGGCGGCGCAGCTGCAGCACGGTGTCGGGGGAGAGGGCGGCGGCCGCGGTCGCCTGGGCCAGCGGGGCCACCGGCTCCGGGCGGACCTGCGACCAGGTGCGGGCCCGCAGCCGGTCGGCGACCTCGGCGGGGTCGACGCGGTCGAGCCAGCCCCTCAGCGCGGCCACGACCGTCGCGACGTCGTCGGCCACCGCGGCCGGGTCGGCGAGGTCCACGCCCAGCGGCAGCGAGCGGCGCAGCTCGGGGTCCTCGGCGGCGAGCACGCGGACCAGGTCGAGCGCGCTCTCCGCGGCCGCCCAGCGGGTCACCGAGTGGATCCCGACGGTCAGGTGCGCGCTGATCGCGCCCAGCGCGGTCGCCGAGTGCAGGTAGCCGCGGGGCAGGTAGAGGGCGTCACCGGGGCGCAGCACCGCGTCGATCACCGGCTCGCGCTCGGCGGCGGCGGCCACCGCGGCGGCCCGGTCGTTCCACGGCTGGGTGCGCAGCGGGTCGGTCAGCACCGGCTCGTGGATGCGCCAGTGCTTCTCTCCGGCCACCTGCAGGACGAACACGTCGTGGACGTCGTAGTGCGGGGAGAACCCGCGCGAGGACGGCGGGGTGACGTAGGCGTTGACCTGGGTCGGGTGGCCGAGGTCGGCGGCCAGCTGGTCGGCGAACTCGATCAGCGGCGGCCAGAGCCGGTGCAGCCCCTGCAGGACGACGGTGCTGCCGTCGGCGAACAGCCGCAGCACCGCGTCGGAGGAGACCTGGTCGGCGACCTCCGCGCCGGCGCCCCCGGAGGTCGTGAAGCGCTTCGTGTCGACGACCGCGCCGTCCTTGGCGATCCGCAGGAACGGGGTGCGCAGTCCGCGGCGGGACAGCAGCTCGTCGACCGCGGCGAGGTCGAGCAGGTCGTCGAAGGAACCGCCGGTCTCCTCGGCGCGGGTCAGCAGCGGCCGGCGGCCCCAGTGCTCCTCGGCGAAGACCCGCGGGTCCAGAGCGGTGCACCGCCGCAGGGCCGGCCGGTCGACCGGCCGGCCCTGCGCGGTGTGGTCCTCGGTCAGGCGGAACCGTCCGCGCCGCCGTCCGCACCACCGTCGGCACCGCCGTCCGCGCCACCGTCGGCACCGCCGTCGGCCGGGCCGTGGCCGGCGCCGCCGTCCGCGCCGCCGTCCGCGCCGCCGTCGGAACCGCCACCTGCCGCACCGCCGTCGGCCGGGCCGTGGCCCTCGGTGCTGGTCATGTCGTCGTCGTCGAGAGCCATGGGTCTCCCATCACGTCGGGTCCGGGTCGCCGGCCGGCGACCCTGCGGGGGTGCTGTACCTCTCGCATCCTGCTCTCACACACCCGCCCGGACCAGCGGGGACGGGGTGTCGGCAACGTCTTCGTCACGACGCCGCGTCGAGGTGCCCCCCGGGTGGTGCGGGGGTTAGCGTCCTCCCGTCGGTCGAACACGCGTTCGAGCAACGGGGAGGGTCGGGTGTCGTCGGGGTCGTCGTCCCGTGCCGCGGGCTGCACCGTGCTGCACGTCGACATGGACGCGTTCTTCGCCAGCGTCGAGGTGCGCCGCCGGCCGGAGCTGGCCGGGACGCCGGTGATCGTCGGCGGGGCGGGCAACCGCGGGGTGGTCACCTCGGCGACCTACGAGGCGCGCCGTCACGGGGTGCACGCGGCGATGCCGACGTCCCGCGCGCTGCGGCTGTGCCCGACGGCGACGGTGCTGCCGGGGGACATGGCGCTCTACGCCGAGGTGTCCCGCTCGGTCATGGCGCTGTTCCGCTCGATCACCCCGCTGGTGGAGCCGCTGAGCCTGGACGAGGCCTTCCTCGACGTGTCCGGCGCCGGGCGGCGGCTGGGCGACGCCGCCGAGATCGGCGAGTACCTGCGCGCCCGCGTCTTCGACGAGCAGGGCATCACCTGCTCGGTCGGCGTGGCCGCCACCAAGTTCGTCGCCAAGCTCGCCTCCACCGCCGCCAAGCCCGACGGGCTGCTGGTGGTCCGGCCGGCCGAGGTCATGGGGTTCCTGCACCCGCTGCCGGTCGGTGCCCTGTGGGGAGTGGGTGCCAAGACCGAGGAGGTGCTGCTGCGGCTGGGGCTGCGCACCGTCGGTGACCTCGCGCACGTGCCGGTGCGCACACTGCAGCGGGCGGTGGGCCCGGCGGCCGGCGCGCACCTGCACGAGCTGTCCTGGGGGCGCGACCCGCGCCGGGTGGTGCCCGACGAGCCGGAGCGCTCGACCGGGCACGAGGAGACCTTCGGCACGGACGTCGACGACCCCGCCGTCATCCACCGGGAGCTGCTGCGGCTGGCCGAGCGGACGGCGGGCCGGCTGCGCTCGGCCGGCTGGCTGGCCCGCACGGTGACGATCAAGGTCCGCTTCGCCGACTTCGCCACGATCACCCGCAGCCGCACCCTCGGCGTCCCCACCGACGTCGGGCAGGAGCTCTACGACACCGCCCGCGCCCTCTTCGACGCCCTCGGCCTGGACCGGGCCCGCATCCGGCTGGTCGGTGTGCGCGCCGAGCGCCTGGTGCCGGCCGGGGAGACACCGCGCCAGCTCGAGCTGGGCGCCCGGGAGCACGGCCGCCGGGAGGCCGAGCTGGCCGCCGACCGCGCCGCCCGCCGCTTCGGTGCCGGTGCGGTCCGCCCGGCGACGCTGCTGCACCGCGACGGGCAGCGCACCCGCTGAGCCGGACGCGGGACACGCCCGACGAGGTCGCGCCCGACCGGGTGGCGGGAACTCCGGCGGCGCGCCGTTCGTCTCCCCGCAGACGCCGCGGGCCACCCGCCGGGGTGATCACGGCGGGCTCGGCGCGGCCCGCCTTTCGCACCCCGCGGAGGGCTCGTATCCTCGGTGTCACCGACGGCGGGCACCGCCGTCGGGTCTTGGCTTTGGCCCACGTGGAGGTCGACGTGCCGCTCTCCGAGCACGAGCAGCGACTGCTGGAGCAGATCGAGCGCGCCCTCGTCGATGACGATCCCAAGTTCGCCTCGTCGGTCCGCTCCGGTGACCGCCGCGGCAAGGCCCGTCGCAAGCTGCAGCTGGGCGTCCTGCTGTTCGTGGCGGGCATGGCCGCGCTCATCGGCGGCGCGGTGATCCCGTCGGTGCCGCTGGGTGCCCTCGGCTTCTTGGTCGCCTTCGGCGGGCTCGCCCTCACCGTCCTGAACTACCGCTCGGCCACCGGTGGCGGCGAGGCCGGCCCCGGCGCGGCCGCCGGCGGTGCGCACGCCGGCCGGGGCGGTCGCGGTCGCGGTCGCGGTGGCAGGGTCCGCCGGCAGCCGCTGAAGAACCGCCTCGAGGAGCGCTTCCGCCGCCGCTACGACCAGTAGCCCCCAGCTCCGTACGACAGCCGCCGTCCCTCCCGGACGGCGGCTGTCGTCGTTCCAGGCCCGATCCCCGCAGGAGGCACCGTGACCGACCCCGACACGACCGCCGTCTGGGACGACCTCGCCGCCGGCGGCGGCCTGTGGGCCTGGGGCGACGAGGACGGCGTGGCCCCGTGGACCGACGGGAACGGGCACGACGTCGTCCCGCTGTGGACCGCGGCGGACCGGGCCGAGGAGGAGTCGATGTCCGACGCCGAGCCCGGTGAGGGGCCGGTGTTCCTCGGCGTCGAGGCGCTGCTCGAGGCGATCCCCGAGTGGGTGGCCGCCGGCGTCCGCGAGGCGGGGCTGCAGTCCGAGGGCGGCCGGTTCACCCTCACCGTGCCGCTGACCGAGCTCACCGAGCGGCTGCTGCGCCTGCAGGTAGACCGGCCGACCTGAGAAGGGACCCCGTCCTCCCACCCTTCGTAGGAGGACCCCTGCCCCCCGCTACTCGCAAGTTCGCAGCGGCACCCTTCAGGGGCCAGCGGGACCGGGACGGGGCCGCGGCGAG
>DASQXT010000410.1:0-6207 GCA_035639575.1 Geodermatophilus sp. | reverse complement strand
GAGACGCCGGTGAACACCGTCAGCCGGCGCTTCGGGAGCTCGACGCTGACGTCCTTGAGGTTGTTCTCGCGGGCACCCTGCACGCGGATCAGGTCGTGGCTGTCAGCGGGGTGCAGTGCGGGCGACTGCGTGTCCGTCCTCGTGGCCGAGCTCATCGTGTCTCCGTCCGTCCGTCGGGCGAGGCCGCCTCCGCGAGCGCGGCGACGTTCTGCTGTCTACCGGATCGACGGAGCCGGCCGGACCGGCGTGACACCCGGTCGGGGGACACCCGCCCCGACCCCGGCAGGGAGTCCTGTCTCAGACGCCGAAGAGCTGGGTCCACCAGGGGCCGCCGGAGCCCTCGGCGACGCCCACACCGAGCTTCGTCAGCTTGCAGTCGAGGATGTTCGCGCGGTGGCCCGGGCTCTCCAGCCAGGCCTCCATCACCGCGGTCGCGTCGGCCTGGCCGAAGGCGATGTTCTCCGCCCGCGCGTAGTCGATGCCGGCCTGCTCGGCCCGGTCGAAGGGGGACAGGCCCTCCGGGCTGGTGTGCGAGAAGTAGTCGCGGTCGCGCATGTCGGCGCTGTGCGCCCGCGCCACCGCGGCCAGCGCCGGATCGGCGGTCAGGGCTCCGCAGCCGGCGCCGGCCCGGGCCTCGTTGACCAGCGCGAGCACCGCGCCCTCCGCGGTAGGGGCTGCGGGGACGGCGGCCCGGGCCACCGGCGCCGGCTCGGCCTGCGCCTCGACGGCGGCCACCTGGGACCCGGCCTGGGCCTCCGACTCGGCCGCCGGCTCCTCGACGGGGACGGCGGGCTGCGACGTCTCGGCCGTCCCGGGCCCGGTCGCGGGCGTCGACGGGGTCACCGGGGACGGCGCCTCGGCCGACGACGGAGCGGCAGGCGCCACGGTCGAGGACTGCGGTGCCGGGTCGCCGTCGATCCCCATCCGCACCAGCGGGTCGTCCACCCACCCGCCGGAGGACGACGACCCGCCGGAGGACGACCCGCCGGAGCCGACCGCGTCGGCGGTGCTGCCCGAGGCGGTCGAGGTCGACTCGAGCGCCACGGGTTCGGTGAAGCTGGTCACGGCGCCGGACACCATGGGCGCCCCGACCGTCACGACGGCGACGGCGCCGACCACGAGGAACAGCGGCACGAGGCGCGGGAGCCGGAGGAGACGAGCCCACCGGGCGAGCGCGGCGGCGATGCGGGAAGACAGCGGCGGACCCGCCTGCATGTGGTGCACGAGTGGTGGCCCTCACCAGGTGCTAGATCACGAATCGTTACTCTGGCAAGAGTAGACGTATGCGTAGCGTGATCGGCAATGGGCGGTGACCGAGGTCACTGTGGGCCGGCCGACCCGGCTCGGGTGGTGCTCTCCGGAGGACGAGCGGGCAGCATGGACGTCGTCCCACTGCCCCGTTCGACAGGAGCACGCCGCCGGTGAGCGACGTCTGGCTCAACATCGTGATGGTCGTCGTCTTCGTCCTGATCGGCGGCGCCTTCTCGGGGGCGGAGATCGCGCTGGTCTCGCTCCGCGAGTCCCAGGTGCGGGCGATGGGCGAGAACGGCGGACGGCGCGGCAAGGCCGTGCAGCGCCTGCTCAGCGACCCCAACCGCTTCCTCGCCGCCGTCCAGGTCGGGGTGACCCTGGCCGGGTTCTTCTCGGCCGCGTTCGGTGCCAGCACCCTCTCCGAGCCGTTCGCCGACTGGCTGGTCGCGCTGGGCATGCGGGAGGGCCTCGCCGACACGCTGGCCTTCGTGCTGGTCACCATCGCGATCAGCTACCTGTCCCTGGTGGTCGGCGAGCTGACCCCCAAGCGGCTGGCCCTGCAGCGCGCCGAGGGCTTCTCCCTGCTGGTCGCCGCACCCCTCAACGCGATCGCCAAGCTCTCCCGCCCGGTCATCTGGCTGCTGTCGAAGTCGACCAACCTGCTGGTCCGCCTGCTCGGCGGCGACCCGGCGGCCAGCGGCGAGTCGATCAGCCAGGAGGAGCTGCGCGACCTCGTGACCGCGCACGAGTCGCTGAGCTCCGACGAGCGCCGGCTCATCGGCGAGGTCTTCCGCGCCGGCGACCGCGAGGTCCGCGAGGTCATGACGCCGCGCACCGAGGTCGACTTCCTGGAGGCGTCGATGACCGCGAGCCGCGCGGCCAAGCAGGTCTCCGACTCCAGCCACTCGCGCTACCCGGTCGTCGGCCGCGACGAGGACGACGTCCTGGGCTTCGTGCACGTCCGCGACCTGTTCCTGCCCAACCACCCGGCCGGCCGCGCCGCGACCGTCGGCGACCTGGTCCGCGACGTCAAGCGGCTCCCGGGCACCGCCGGCGTCCTCACCGCCCTGTCGGAGATGCGGCGGGAGAACCACCACCTCGCGATCGTCGTCGACGAGTACGGCGGCACCGACGGCATCGTCACCCTCGAGGACCTCATCGAGGAGGTCATCGGGGAGATCTACGACGAGTACGACGAGGACGTCGCCGGCGAGGGGGAGGAGCGCCCGGACGGCCCGCACGAGGTCGACGGGCTGCTCAACCTCGACGACTTCCGCGAGGTGACCGGGCTGCAGCTGCCCGAGGGCCCCTACGAGACCGTGGCCGGCTACGTGCTGGCCGAGCTGGGCCGGCTGCCCGTCGCCGGCGACAGCGTCGAGGTCGAGGGGCGCACGCTCACGGTCCTCGAGCTCGACGGACGGCGGATCGCGCGGATCTCGGTCAGCCGCGCGCCGGAGCCCGAGATCGACCCCGCACAGGTGCCCACCAGCACGATCGGCAACTGACGGAGGACCCTCCTACTTCTGGGCGGTCTCCCAGGCGTCGCGGACGATGCCGGCCAGGTCGGTGTGCTTCGGCGTCCAGCCCAGGTCGCCGCGGATCTCGTCACTGGAGGCGACCAGCTGCGCCGGGTCCCCGGCCCGCCGCTGCCCGACCTCGACCGGCACCGGATGGCCGGTGACCTCGCGGACGGCGTCGACCACCTGCTGCACCGAGAAGCCCGTGCCGTTGCCCAGGTTGTAGATGCGGTGCTCGCCGGGGGACGGGGCGGTCAGGGCCAGCAGGTGGGCGTCGCTGAGGTCCTCGACGTGGATGTAGTCGCGGATGCAGGTGCCGTCGGGCGTGGGGTAGTCCTCGCCGTAGATCGTCAGGTGGTCCCGCTGGCCGGCCACCACCTGCAACGCGATCGGGATGAGGTGGGTCTCGGTGGTGTGCCGCTCGCCGAGGCCGTAGGCGGCACCGGCCACGTTGAAGTAGCGCAGGCTCACCGCCGCGAAGTCGTACGCGGCCGCGTAGGAGGTCAGCATCGCGTCGACGGCGAGCTTGGTGGCGCCGTAGGTGTTGGTGGGCCGGGTGGGGGCGTCCTCGCGGATCGGCACCTGCTCGGGCTCGCCGTAGGTGGCCGCGGTGGAGGAGAAGACGATCCGGCGGCAGTCGGCCGCGCGCATGGCCTCCAGCAGCGCCAGGGTGCCGGACACGTTGGTGTCCCAGTAGATCTCCGGCTTGACCTGCGACTCGCCGACCAGGCTCTTGGCCGCGAAGTGCAGCACCGCCTCGGGGCGCACCTCGGCCAGGACCGGCGCCGAGTCGTGCAGCGAGGCCTGCACGAACCGCGCACCCGAGGGGACGGCGTCGGCGTGGCCGGTCGACAGGTCGTCGAGGACGGTCACCTCGTGCCCGCCCTCCAGGAGGGCCGCCGTGACTACGCTGCCGATGTAGCCGGCTCCACCGGCGACGAGAACGCGCATGCGCCCACCCTAGATCCGCGCGCGGCCACCCAGCGTCGCGACGCGGAGCCGTGGTCAGGAGGTCCCGACGTGGTCAGCGCACGACCGGCGGTGCAGCAGCTGCCCGCCTACCGGCCGGGGCGCAACCCCGCCGACCTCGCGCGGGAGATCGGCGTCGAGCGGGCGGTCAAGCTGGCCAGCAACGAGGTGGCGTTCCCGCCGCTGCCGGCCGTCGTCGAGGCGCTCGCGGCCGCGGCGGCGGAGACCAACCGCTACCCCGACAACGGCGCCGTCGTCCTCACGGCCGCCCTGGCCGAGCGCTACGGCGTCGAACCCGCCCAGGTGGTGACCGGCTGCGGCGCGGTGATGCTCTGCCAGCAGCTGGCGCAGTCGTTCAACGACCCCGGGACGAGCATCGCCTTCGCGTGGCGGTCCTTCGAGATGTACCCGCTGCTGGCGCAGGTGGCCGGCGCCCGGTCGGTCCAGGTGCCGCTGGTGCCCGGCCGCGCGGGCGGCCCGGCCGACACCCACGACCTCGAGGCGCTGGCCGCCGCCGTCGACGACAGCACCCGGGTGGTCTTCGTCTGCAATCCGAACAACCCCACCGGGACGGCGGTCCGTCGGGCTGAGCTGGAGCGCTTCCTCGACACCGTCCCCGCCGACACGCTCGTCGTCCTCGACGAGGCCTACCGCGAGTTCGTCACCGACCCCGACGTCCCCGACGGGTTGGAGCTGATGCGCGGGCGGTCCAACGTCGCCGTGCTGCGCACCTTCTCCAAGGCCTGGGGGCTGGCCGGGCTGCGGGTCGGCTACCTCGTCGCCGAGGACCCCGCGGTCGCCGACGCGGTGCGCCGGACCCACGTGCCGTTCAGCGTCTCCAGCCTCGCCCAGGCCGCCGCGGTCGCCGCGCTGGCCAGCGAGGACGAGGTCCGCCGGCGCTGTGCCGCGGTCACCGCCGAGCGGGCACGGCTCACCGCCGCGCTGCGCGAGCGCGGTCTCGACGTGTCCGACAGCCAGGCCAACTTCGTCTGGCTGCCGGTGGGGGAGGAGGCCGCGGGACTGGCCGCGGCGCTGGAGTCCCGGGCGGTCATCACCCGGCCGTTCGCCGGGGAGGGCATCCGGGTGACCGTCGGCACGCCCGAGGAGGACGACGTCCTGCTCGCCGCGCTGGACCAGGTCCGGTCGACCGCTCCCGTCGCGTGACCCGCCGCCGGTGACGAGGACGTTCGGGACGTGTGGCGCCAGGCCCCGGGGTCGGCTGGTTTGATGGCCGACGTGCCTCTTCCCCGTGTGCTCTCCGGCATCCAGCCGACGGCGGGCTCGTTCCACCTCGGCAACCACCTGGGCGCACTGCGGCAGTGGGTGCGGCTGCAGGAGGACACCGAGGCCTTCTACTGCGTCGTGGACCTGCACGCGATCACCGTCGCCCAGGACCCGGCGGAGCTGCGGCGCAACACCCTCGTCTCGGCGGCCCAGCTGCTGGCCCTCGGCGTCGACCCGGAGCGCAGCACGCTCTTCGTGCAGAGCCACGTGCCCGAGCACCTGCAGCTGTCCTGGGTGCTGGAGTGCCTGACCGGGTTCGGCGAGGCCAGCCGGATGACGCAGTTCAAGGACAAGAGCCAGCGCGAGGGCACCGCCGGCACCTCGGTCGGGCTGTTCACCTACCCGGTGCTCATGGCCGCCGACATCCTCGTCTACCAGGCCGACCAGGTGCCGGTCGGGGACGACCAGCGCCAGCACCTGGAGCTCACCCGCGACCTCGCGACCCGGTTCAACGGCCGCTTCGGCGACACCTTCCCGCTGCCCGAGGGGATCATCCCGGCGGGGGCGGCGCGGGTCATGGACCTGCAGTCCCCGGACAAGAAGATGAGCAAGAGCCTCCCACCGGCCGGCTGCGTGTTCCTCCTCGACGACCCCAAGGTGACCGCCAAGAAGATCCGCTCGGCGGTCACCGACACCGGCCGCGAGGTCGTGGCCGACCCGGTGGAGAAGCCGGGGATCACCAACCTGCTGACCATCCACAGCGCGCTGTCGGGCACGTCGATCCCCGAGCTGGAGGAGCGGTTCGCCGGCCGCGGCTACGGCGACCTGAAGAAGGAGCTGGCCGAGGTCGTCGTCGACTTCGTGACGCCGGTCCGCCAGCGCACCCAGGAGCTGCTCGACGACCCCGCGGAGCTGCAGCGCACCCTGGCTCGGGGTGCGGCCCGCGCCCGTGAGGTCGCCACCCGCACGGTCGCCGACGTCTACGACAAGGTCGGCTTCCTGCCACCCGCGGGAGCGCCCGCGTGAACGACGACACCTTCGTCCCGCGCAGCCGCAGCGCCGCGCGGACCGCCGTCCTCGGCGTCGTCGTCCCCATCCCGGAGCCGTGGTCGCAGCTGTTCGTCGACTGGCGGGCCAAGGTCGGCGACCCGCAGGCCACCTCGGTGCCGCCGCACGTCACGCTGCTGCCGCCGACCGAGGTGCCGCTGACCGACCGGCCGGCCATCAGCGCCCACCTGGCCGAGGT
>DASQXT010000409.1:0-2245 GCA_035639575.1 Geodermatophilus sp. | reverse complement strand
GCGGTGGCGGGGCCGCCCTCGCGGCGCGGCTTCGGGTCCCGCGTCATCGAAGGGACGATCGCTGACCAGCTCGGCGGCCGCGCGGAGTGCCGCTGGGAGGCGGAGGGGCTGGCCTGCGAGGTGGCGGTGCCGCTGGCCCGCGCACTGGCCTTCGGGGACAAGGGAGCGGCGGTGGCCGCGGGTGTTGCGGCCTAGGCCGGGCTGTGGCTGGGCCGCGACCGCGCTGGTGAGCCGGGTGGGACCGCAACGGCACAGCAATTCCAGCAGCTTAGTGCTTCCAACCCGACCGATTATGCCCGGGCAACTTCAATGGGTTATGCAGAGATTTCGTAACTGGGGCGGATTCGCGGGCGCGCTTGGCCGCTCAGGCTGGAGCGGAAGCTTGGCGGATGAGGTCGGGCAGCGGCGGGATGGGCTCGGCGGCCGGGACGCACAATCGGTCGCCGAGGTAGCGATAGAACGAGACGCCGAGCTTGCGGCGGGTCTTCATCAGGCCGAGCAGGACATCGCGGGCGGTCCGGCCATCCTCGCTCATGGTGCCCCCTGAGATCTTGCGCTTGGTGACGCAGGCGCGGATGTCGTTCTCTGACCCATTGGTGTGCAGCGGGATCTCGGGCCGCTCCAGCACCCGCAGCAGCTCATCCTTGCGCCGGTGCAGGCGGGCCAGCAGACGGTCGAGCACGACGTAGCCGGTGCGGCGGGTGAAGATCCGCTCGAACCGCGCCCGCAGCGCCGCCGCCCGCCGCGGGCAGGGGTCGCGCTGCCAGGCCTTCAGGTCGGCGTAGAACCACCAGATCAGGGCCCGCGTCACCTCGACCGCGCGACGCTGCTCGTCCGTGGTCGGCACCAGCTTGTGCACCAGCCGCTCGGCGTGGACCCAGCAGAGCGCGTGCTCGCCGAGGCGGAACTGGCCGGCGTCGTCGGAGACGATCACCGTCTCGGGCAGCAGCCCGCGCGCCCTGATGGCGCCCCAGAGCGCCCCCTCGGTGGCGATCCGCACCGGATCGGGCGTGACCGCCAGGCGGTCGATGCCGAGCGTCGTGAGGTGCGTCTGCCAGGCGGCCTCGTCGGCGAAGACCTTCGCCGGGTGCGCTGCCAGCAGCTCAATCACCGGCCCGGCCAGGGCGCGCCCGCGCATGTAGGCGAGGGCCGCCTCGCTGATCACGTACCCGCCGTGGCCGGCGCGCAGGGTCGAGAGGAAGGCCTCGCGTGACTTCGAGGCGCCGGTGCGGAAGGCGGTGAAGCGGTCGTCGCCGACCTGCGTCGTCACGCCGTCCGCGCGGGCATGCCGCGCCGCGGTGTCGTCCACCGTCACCCAGCGCGCCGTGGCCAGCCCCGCGCGCAGCACCTCCCGGTCCTCGGCGATCAGATCGTCGAGCCGCGAGGTCAGCAGCCGCACCACCTGCCGCTTCGAGATCTCGACGCCGATCCCGCCGAGCAGCGCCGCCAGCCGCCCGGTCGTCACCTGCCCCTGGGCGTGCGCCACCAGCAGGAAGCGCCGCAGCCCCGGCCCGAAGCCGCCGACGATCCCCGCCGGCAGCGGCGCCAGCACCGTCTCGCCCGAGGGCGCCAGCCAGCGCTCGCGGCGGTAGCGCACCACCTCCGCCGACAGGCGCAGGTCGCGGACCAGGATGTCCTGGTGGCCCTTGAAGCGCGACCCCGGCGGCGGCGCAGCTTTCACCACCACTTCGGCGGTCACCGCGTCGCGGTCGCGCTTGGCCCCGCGCCGCCGCCGCGACCGCCTGCCGCCGGCACCGCCCGCCCCGCCGCCGCCGGTCGCCTCCTCCATGCCCGAGGGCCGCGGCGGCCGCGGCGGCAGGCCCTTCAGCCGCGCCACCTCGTCGCGCAGCGCCCGGTTCTCGGCCCGCAACCAGTCTACCTCGGCGATCAGCTCGCCGACGAGGCCGCGCAGCTCGGGCGATCAGCTCGCCGACGAGGCCGCGCAGCTCGGCGGGCGACAGGGCGTCCAGCGGTGCGGCATCCGGCGGTGGCATCGCCCGCTCGAATCACGCCCACGCTCCCGGCGCAACCGCAGCCCCCGGGAATCTGCCCCGCTTACTCTACCGTGCTTTCCTGCCCGTTCTATGTCGTGACCCCAAGCCGGGGTCGGCGTCGAGATCTCGAAGCGCCAGGTGGTGCGGCTGCCGACCTCGCGGCTGGACGACCTCCTCGCCGAGGACCGGGCGGTGCTGCGGGCCGGCCTGGCCACGGCGCGCTGGGTGACGGTGGACGACACCGCGGCGCG
>DASQXT010000408.1:0-8973 GCA_035639575.1 Geodermatophilus sp. | reverse complement strand
CCGCCGCTAGCGTGGGTCCGGTGCTGAGGTTCCTGGTCAAGGTCGTCCTCATGGCCGGCGTCTTCTACGGCGTCGCCTACCTGCTGCACGGCATCGAGGTGATCCCGAACCCGAACGGGCCGCTCGGCGAGCCCGGCACCTACCTGTGGATCGCGCTGATCTTCGCGGTGGTCAACGCGGTCGTGGGGCCGGTCCTGCGGCTGTTGTCGTTCCCGTTCGTGCTGGTCACGCTGGGGTTGTTCCTGCTCGTGGTCAACGCGGCGCTGCTCGGCATCACCGCCGCGCTCACCGACCGGCTGCAGGTCGACAGCTTCGGCACCGCGGTCCTCGGCGGCCTGCTGCTGGCCATCGGCGGCTGGATCGCCGACCAGATCACCGAGCGGCGCTGACCCCCGGCCCCGCGGGGACCCGCCGCGAGCCCGGTGACGTGAGCGAACGGCCACCCCCCAGGGCCCCACGCCGAGCGCGGTGACGTGCTGGAACGGCCCTCCCGCAGGGACCCGCCGCGAGCGTGGTGACGTACTGGAACGGCCACCCTTCAGGGCCCCACGCCGAGCGTGCGAGGTGTGGGGAGAAGGGTGGTCCGTGAACTAGCGTCGCGGCATGGCCCGCACCACAGGCACGGTCCCGGTGATCCCGGGACCGGCCCCCGCGGACGACGGCACGCCCGTCGCCGCGACCGACGAACTCGCCGCCCTCGAGGCGGAACGCGACGAGAAGCGCCGCCGGCTGGAGCGGGCGGCCCGGGCGGCCCTGGGCGGCGCGCCGGGCCTGCCCGCCGGCTGCGGCGCCGACGACGTCCCGGCCCTGCTGCGCCGCTACTACTGGAGCGAGCCGGCCGCGGAGGTGCTCGACCACGACCCGGCCGACCTCGCCGCCCTCGCGCTGCGGCACCTGCGGCTGGCCGAGGTGCGCCCCCAGGGGTCGGCCACGGTCGACGTCCAGGAGTTGGCCGCCGGGGACGGCGCGGGGTCGCGCGCGCTGGTGCTGGTCGTCACCGACGACATGCCCTTCCTCGTCGACTCGGTGACCGCCGAGGTGGTCCGGCAGGGCTTCGGCCTCGAGCACGTCGTCCACCCGGTGCTGGTGGTCCGCCGCGACGTGACCGGCCGGATCCGCGCGTTCTGCGACAGCGCCGACCCCGACGTGTGCGGCGCCGATGCACTCGCCGAGTCCTGGATGGCCGTCCTCCTCGACGGGCCGCTGGACGAGGAGGCGACCGGCGACCTGGTCGCCGGCCTGCGCACCGTGCTGGCCGACGTCCGGGCCGTGCACGAGGACGCCGCCCGGATGCGGACCCGCGCCCTCGAGCTCGCCGACCGGCTGGGGCGGACGGCCGTTCCCCCGGGGACCGCTGCCGACCCGGCCGACGACCCCGCCGAGGCGGCCGCGCTGCTGCGCTGGCTGACCGACGGCAACTTCGTCTTCCTGGGCGCGCGCGACGTCGACCTGGTCCCGGCCGACGGCCGGACGACGGCCCGCCCGGTCGCCGGCAGCGGGCTGGGCGTGCTGCGCGGCGACGCCGACATCGCCACCGCCCCCGAGTCCGCCCCGGGCACCACGCTGCTCGCGGTCACCAAGGCCGACGCCCGCTCCACCGTGCACCGCCGCACCTGGCTGGACCTGGTCACGGTCACCCTCCCCGGCCCGGACGGCGGCCCCGCCCGGCAGCACCGGCTGGTCGGGCTGTTCCCGACCGCGGCCGCCGCGCACTCGGTCCGCGACGTGCCGCTGGTGCGCCGCCGGGTGGCCGGGGTGGTCGAGCGCTCCGGCGTCCCCGCCGACAGCCACACCGGCAAGGAGCTGCTCGACGTCCTGGAGACCTACCCCCGCGACGAGCTCTTCCAGGTCGGCACCGACGAGCTGCTGCCGGTCGCGCTCGCCGTGCTGCACCTGCAGGAGCGCCGGCAGACCCGGCTGTTCCTGCGCCGCGACCCCGGGGACCGGTTCTGGTCGGCGATCGTCTACCTGCCCCGCGACCGGTACACGACCGAGGTGCGGCTGGCGGTGCAGCAGCTGCTGCTCGAGCGCCTGGGCGGCTCCAGCATCGAGTACACCGCCCGGGTCACCGAGTCGGTGCTCGCCCGGCTGCACTTCGTCGTCCGCCCGCCGGTGACGCGGGGCGGACGGCCCACGCTGCCCGAGGTCGACGTCCCCGCGCTGCAGGACGCGCTGGCCGCCGTCGTCCGCAGCTGGACCGACGAGCTGGCCGAGGCCCTGGGCGCCCGCTACGGCGCGGACGCCGAGCGCCGGTTCGCCCGCGTCGCCGACGCCTTCCCGGCCGCCTACCAGGAGGACTTCCCGGCCACGGCCGCCGTCGAGGATCTCGAGCGGCTCGACGGGCTGGCCGAGGGCGAGCTCGGGCTGGTGCTGCGGCGCCCCGCGGGGGCGTCGGCGGCCGAGCCGCGGCTGGCGGTCTACCGGGTGGGGCAGCGGCTGCTGCTCTCCGACGTGCTGCCGATGCTGCAGCACCTGGGCGTGGACGTCGTCGACGAGCGGCCCTACGAGATCGACCGGATCGGCGCCCCGCTGGCCTGGATCTACGACTTCGGGCTGACCGCGCCGGTCGGCGACCTGCCCTTCCCCGGCTCGCTGCCCGAGCGCTTCACCGAGGCGCTGTCGGCGGTGTGGCGCGGCGACGCCGAGGACGACGGCCTGGGCGCGCTGGTGCTGCTGGCCGGACTGAACTGGCGGCAGGTGACCGTCGTCCGCGCGTACGTGCAGTGGTTGCGGCAGGCCGGCCTGCCCTTCGGCCAGCGGTACGTGGAGACGACGCTGGCCGGCCACCCCGACGTCGTCGCCCGGCTGGTGGCGCTGTTCGAGACCCGCTTCTCCCCGGGCCGGGACGGCGGGCGGGCGGCGCGCACCGACGAGCTGGTCCGGTCGCTGCGCGAGGCGATCGGCCGCGTGGAGTCGCTGGACGCCGACCGGGTGCTCACCGCGCTGCTGGCCGCCGTCCTGGCCACCCAGCGGACCACCTACTACGCCATGTCCGGCCCCCGGCCCACCCTGCTCGCGCTCAAGCTGCACCCCGCCGAGGTCCCCGACGTGCCCGAGCCGCGGCCGGCCCGCGAGGTGTGGGTGAGCTCGCCGCGGGTGATGGGCGTGCACCTGCGCTTCGGCGCGGTCGCCCGCGGCGGGCTGCGCTGGTCCGACCGGCACGAGGACCTGCGCACCGAGGTGCTCGGGCTGGTCAAGGCGCAGATGGTGAAGAACACCGTCATCGTGCCGACCGGGGCCAAGGGCGGCTTCGTCGTCCGCCGGCCCCCGGCGGAGAGCGAGGGCCGCGACGCGTGGATCGCCGAGGGGCAGGCCTGCTACCGGCTGTTCATCGGCGCGCTGCTGTCCCTGACCGACAACCTGGTCTCTGACTCTGCCCACCCGCCCAAGGTCGTCCCGCCCGAGCGCGTGGTCCGGCACGACGGCGACGACACCTACCTCGTCGTCGCCGCCGACAAGGGGACGGCGACCTTCTCCGACCTGGCCAACGCGGTCGCGCTGGAGCGCGGCTTCTGGCTGGGCGACGCCTTCGCCTCGGGCGGTTCGGTCGGCTACGACCACAAGGCCATGGGCATCACCGCCCGCGGCGCCTGGGAGTCGGTGACCCGGCACTTCCGAGAGCTCGGCGTGGACGTGCAGAGCCAGGAGATCACCGTCGTCGGCATCGGTGACATGTCCGGCGACGTGTTCGGCAACGGCATGCTGCTGTCCGAGCACATCCGGCTGGTCGCCGCCTTCGACCACCGGCACGTGTTCGTCGACCCCACGCCCGACGCCGCCACGTCCTTCGCCGAGCGCAAGCGGCTGTTCGACCTGCCGCGCTCCTCGTGGGCCGACTACGACCCCGCGCTGATCAGCCCCGGTGGCGGCGTGTGGCCCCGGACGGCGAAGGCCGTGCCGGTCAGCGAGCCGATGCGCACCGCGCTCGGCCTGGCCGACGACGTCGACACGCTGTCCCCGGTCGAGCTCATCCGCGCCGTGCTGCTGGCGCCGGTCGACCTGCTGTTCAACGGCGGCATCGGCACCTACGTCAAGGCCTCGACCGAGAGCGCGCTGGACGTGGGGGACAAGGCCAACGACGCCGTCCGGGTCGACGGCCGCGACCTGCGGGTGCGCGTGGTGGGGGAGGGCGGCAACCTCGGCCTGACCCAGCGCGGCCGGGTGGAGTACGCGCGGGGTGGCGGCCGGGTGAACACCGACGCCATCGACAACTCCGCCGGCGTGGACACCTCCGACCACGAGGTCAACATCAAGATCGCGCTGGACCGGGTGGTGGAGGCCGGCGAGCTGGACGCCGAGGGTCGCGCGTCGCTGCTCGGGGAGATGACCGACGAGGTCGCCGCCGCCGTCCTGAACGACAACCACGCGCAGAACGCCACCCTCGCCGTCGAGGTGACCTCCGCGCGCAGCCTGCTCGACGCGCACGCCCGGTTCCTGCGGGCGCTGGAGCGCTCCGGCCGGCTGGTGCGCAGCGTCGAGTTCCTCCCCGACGACCGGCAGCTGGCCGAGCGGCGGCGCGACGGGCAGGCGCTGACCAGCCCGGAGCTCTCGGTGCTGCTGGCCTACGCCAAGCTCGAGACCGGGGACGCCGTCCTGGCCTCGGACCTGCCCGACGACCCGGCGCTGGAGGAGCTGCTCGTCGGCTACTTCCCGGCCGAGCTGCGCCGCCGCTTCCCCGCGGCGGTCTCCGGGCACCCGCTGCGCCGGGAGATCGTCGCGACCGCGCTGACCAACCGCGCGGTCAACGTGGCCGGGGTGACCGGGCTGTTCCGGCTGTCCGAGGAGACCGGGGTCCCGCTGGCGGGGGTGGTGCGGGCACACGCGGTCGCCCGGGCGGTGTTCGAGGTGGACCGGCTGTGGGACGCCGTCCGCCCGCTGGACAACCGGGTGCCCGCGACCACCCAGGTGGAGCTGCGCACCGAGGCGACCCGGCTGGCCGAGCGGGCGACGCGCTGGCTGCTGCGGCTGCCGGAGCTCACCGCGACCGAGGCCGCCCCGCTGGGCGCCCTGACCGGCCGTTTCGCCGCCCCGGTGGCCGCGGTGCGCGCCGGGCTGCCGTCGTGGCTGCTGGGCGCCGAGGCGGCCGCGTTCGCCGAGCGGACCGAGCGGCTGCGACGGGCCGGCGTACCCGAGCCGCTGGCCGCGGAGGTCGCCGCGGCACCCCTGCTGCCCCCCGCGCTGGACCTGGCGGTCGTCGCCGAGCGCACCGGCGCCCCGATCGAGCTGGCCGGGCAGGTGCACCAGGCGGTGGCCGAGCGGCTGGCGCTGGTGCCGCTGCGCGAGCTGGTCGTCGCGCTGCCCCGCGACCGGCGCTGGCCGGCGATGGCCCGCGCCTCGCTGCGCGACGACCTGGCCGGCGAGCAGGCCGCGCTGACCGCCGAGGTGCTCGGCGGACGGACGGGCAGCACCGAGGACGCCGGCGAGCTGGTGGCGCGCTGGGTCGCGGGTTGGGACGGCTCGCAGCAGCGGGCGGCCGCGCAGCTGGTCGACATCGCCGCGGGGGACCGGCAGGAGCTGGCCGAGCTGCTGGTCGCCGTCCGGACCCTGCGCGGCCTGCACCGCCGCGCTTAGCGGTTCCGTCGTGCGCGAGAGCTGCACAGTGGTGGCCATGAGCCGGTGACGACCACCACTGTGCAGATCTCGCCGCGGCCGCCGATGAGTACGCCGGCCGACGGGGGTCTGCACCGGCGTGACGGACACGTGGCAGGCGGTGGCGGCGGAGCGGGCCGCGCTGGTGGCGGACCTGGAGTGGCTCGGCGTCGGCGCCTGGCGGACACCCTCGCTGTGCGACGGGCTCAGCGTCGAGGAGGTCGTCGCCCACCTCACTGCCGGGGCGAGCTCGGCCTTCCCGCGGTGGTTCGCCGGCCTCGTGCGGTGCCGGTTCGACGTCGACCGGATGGTCGACGTGCGCCTGCGCGAGCAGCTCGGCGGCGCCCCGGACGAGACGCTGGCGCGGTTCCGCAGCGTCGTCGACAGCCGGACGGCCCCCACCCGCGCGCACGTCGACGCCTGGCTGGGGGAGGTCGTCGTGCACGGGGAGGACGTCCGTCGCCCGCTGGGGATCGACCACGCCTACGCCGCCGACGCCCTCGAGCGGGTGGCGCGGTTCTACGCCGCGCGCGACTTCACCGTCCCGTCGAAGCGGCGGACGGCGGGGCTGCGGCTCGAGGCCTCCGACGGGCCGTTCGCCGCGGGGGAGGGGCCGCTGGTGCGGGGGCGCACCGTCGACCTCGTGCTGGCCATGGCCGGCCGGCCCGCCGCGCTCGACCACCTCGAGGGACCCGGGCTGCCGGCGTTCGCGGCCCGGGTGGTCGCCCCGTCGGGTCGAGCGCCGTCTACGGCTGTCTAGCGCCAGGCCGAGAGAGCCGCAGACCCCGGTCGACGGGCGGTGGTCGAGGTTTGTCTGCGGCTGTCTAGCCTGATTGCTAGAGAGCCCGAGACGGGCTCAGAGGGGCGGACGGCGCTCGCCGAAACGGGTCGCCTGCTCGAAGGCGTGCCCGACCTCCAGCAGCCGCCGGTCGGCCCGCGGCGGCGCGACGACCTGCAGGCCCACGGGCAGGCCGTCGGGGGTGAACCCGCCGGGCACCGAGAGCGCGGGGCAGCCGGTCGGCGTGATGAGCGTGCAGGAGCGCATCCAGGCGAGGTAGTCCGTCAGCGGCTCCCCGTCGATCTCGGTGGGGTACTCCTGCTCCACCGGGAAGGGCAGCACCTGCGTCGTCGGCGCCAGCAGGACGTCGTAGCGGTCGAAGAAGCCCACCACGCGCTCGTAGAGGGCCGTGTGGGCCATCTCGGCCCGGGCGACGTCCGTCCCGGTCAGCTCAGCCCCCAGGGCGGCGTTCCAGCGGATCGACTCCTTGAGCCCGTCCGGGTGCTTCTGGGCCAGGTCGCTGAAGGTCGCGTCGAACAGCCAGGCGCGCAGCGTGCCGAAGACGTCGTCGGCGCCGGACAGATCGGGGCAGTCGGGCTCCACGGTGGCGCCGAGCTCCTCGAACACCGCCACGCTCCGCGACAGCACCGCGGTGATCGCCGGGTCCACGGGCACGCGGCCGCCCAGGTCCGGTGCCCAGGCCACCCGCAGCCCGTCGAGCCGCTCGGGCAGCGGCGCGGCGAAGGGGGCCCCGGGGTCGTCGAGGGAGATCGGCACGCGGCGGTCCGGCCCGGCCATCGCGGAGAGCACCAGCGCCACGTCGGCCACCGTCCGGCCCATCGGCCCGTCCACCGACAGCTGCGACCAGCCCATCGCCGCCGGCCAGGTCGGCACCCGGCCCGGCGTGGGGCGCAGCCCGACGACGTTGCAGAACCCCGCCGGGTTGCGCAGCGACCCGCCGAAGTCGCTGCCCTCGGCGACCGGCACGAACCCCGCCGCGAGCGCCGCGGCCGCACCGCCGCTGGAGCCGCCGGCCGACAGCCCGTGGCGGTACGGGTTGTGGGTGACACCGAACAGCGTGTTGAACGTGTGGGAGCCGGCCGCGAACTCCGGCACGTTCGTCTTGCCGACGCGCACCGTGCCGGCCGCGCGCAGCCGGGCGACCACCAGGTCGTCCTCCGCCGGCACGGTGTCGGCGAGCGGCGAACCCCAGGTGGTGCGCATGCCGGCCGTGGCGTGGTTGTCCTTGTGCGCCACCGGCAGCCCGTGCAGGGGCCCGACCGCCTCGCCGGCGGCCAGCGCGGCGTCGGCGGCGTCGGCGGCGGCACGGGCGCCCTCGGCGTCCAGCGTGACCACCGCGTTGACCCGGTCGTCGAGCGCGTCGATGCGCGCCAGGCAGGCGTCGGTCAGCTCGCGCGCGGACAGCTGCCGGGAGCGGATCAGCGCGGCCAGCTCGGTCGCGGGCCGGAGGCACAGCTCGTCGTCCACCAGGCGAGCTTGCCACGGTGAGCGCCCAGGGGTGGACCGGTCGCGGGGGCCCGGCCCCCTGCAGGGTCCCGCCGCGAGCTGGCGAGTGGCGGGGGCAGGGGGTCCTTCCGGGCACCTGGCCGCGGTGCGGTCCGGAGGACCGCAGTGACTCAGCGGTCGGGCGGGACGACGTCCGGGACGTCGTTGGGGCCGGCCTCCACCGGTCGCGGCCGGTCCTGGCGGTGCAGGCGCACGGCGACCAGCGCGACGTCGTCCTCGGGCCGGCCGTCGACGAGCCGCTCGAGCACCTCGTCGAGCAGCTGCTGCAGCGGCAGGTGGGCGACGTCGGCCAGCGTCTCGCGCAGCCGCACCATCCCGGCGTCGAGGTCGGCGTCGCGCCGCTCGACGAGGCCGTCGGTGAACAGCAGCACCGTGGACCCGCGGTCCAGGGTCACCACCGACTCCTGGCGCACGGCCTCGGCGTCCACGCCCAGCAGCAGGTCGCCCTTCCACGCGGCCAGCTCGGCCACGCTGCCGTCGGGGTTGATGACCAGCGGCGGCAGGTGCCCGGCGTTCGCCCAGCGCATGCGGGTGATGCCGCGTCCGCGCTCGTCGTCGGTCTGCTCGAAGCGGGCCACCGCGGCCGTCGCCAGCACGTGGGTCTGCAGCACCGCCATCGAGGCGTCCAGCCCGCGCAGCACCTCCACCGGCGGCGCGTCGCTGTAGGTGGCGATGCCGCGCAGCAGGCCACGGAGCTGCCCCATGGCCGCGGCCGCCTCGGTGTCGTGGCCGACGACGTCGCCGATGACCAGCATCGTCGCGCCGTTGGGCTGCAGGAACGCGTCGTACCAGTCGCCGCCGACCCGCGCGGCCTCGACGGCCGGCAGGTAGCGGACGGCGATCTCCGCGTGGTCGGGCTCCGGCGGCTCGGTGAGCAGGCTGCGCTGCAGCCCCTCGGCCAGCTGCTGCTGCTGGGCGTAGAGCCGGGCGTTGTCCAGGGCCAGGCCGGCGCGGTCGGCGACGTCCTGGGCGGTGGCCATGTCGTCCCGCGACAGGGACTCCCCGGCGCCCGCGTACAGGGTCAGCACGCCGAGGGTGCGCCCGCGGCCGCGCAGCGGCAGGCAGACCGCCGACTCGGG
>DASQXT010000407.1:0-20126 GCA_035639575.1 Geodermatophilus sp. | reverse complement strand
ACGCCGGTGAGCAGCCCGTCGACCACGGCCAGGTCCACGTCCTGCTGCGCGGCCGCGGCGAGCGCCTCGGGTTCGGCCACCCGGGCGATGGCACCGGCTTGCTCCCCGGTCACCGCACCGGCGGCGAACGCGGCGGCCATCGTCGGCAGGTGCGCCAGCGCGCGGCCGGTACGCACCACCCGGGCGGCCTCGGCGAGCGACAGGTGTGCGTGCCCGCGCAGCCAGGCGGCCATCGTCTTGAGCCCGTCGACCTCGGCGGCCCCGGACACCTCGGCCTCGCGCACGGTGCGGGCGATCTCGGCGGCGAGCCGGTTCTGCGCGGCCAGCAGCGGGCGCAGCCGGTCCAGCAGCGCCGGGCCGAACAACGGGGTGAGGTCCTCGGCGGCCAGGGCGTCGAGAGTGGCGAACAACTCGTCCACGACACCTCCCACCGGTTCGATCAGGTGTTCGAAGTCTAGCGGGTCGTGGACGCCGCCGCAGCACGAACCCCCAGCTCAGAAGCTCGTCCACAGATCCGACAAGCCCCTTGACATCCTCAGTGCCACAGGAACAACCACACGCCGTGAAGACTTCGCAGCGGCTCAGAACTGACACGGCTCCGAGCGCCACGGGCGCGCTACCTCCGGCGCAGCGCCCACCACAGCGAGCGCACCGACTGCCGCAGTCGCGCCCGCGCCGTCCACGCGGACCGCCCCTCCGGCCGCAGGTCCCGCACGACCGGCACGCTGGCCACCGGGCGCCGGGCCAGGCCCACGGCGAGCACCACGCTGGGCGAGTCGGCGGCGAGCACCGCGGCCCGCACGCCAGGGCCCAGAGCCAGGAACGCGCCGGCGTCCGGCGCCAGGCCGGTCAGCCGCGCGGCCACCTGGCGGTGCAGCCCGCCGGTCACCCGCCGTGACCACGACTCGTACGCCCCCCGCCGGCCGGCGAACACCGCCTCGACGTTCCCGGCGGCCAGCCGGTCGAGCAGCAGCGGCACCGCCTCCGGCGGGTCCTGCAGATCGGCGTCCATGCACACCCACACGTCGGCGTCCGGCTCGTCGGCCAGCCCCTGCCGCAGCGCCGCGTGCTGCCCGACGTTGACCACCAGCCCGGTCACGGCGACCCGCGGCCCGGCCAGCGCCAGCGCCGCCTCCGTACTGCCGGACGGGCAGGCGTCGACCACCAGCCGCAGCCGCCAGTCCCGCCCGGCCAGCGCCGTCCCCAGCCGGGCGACCAGCGTCTCCAGCGTCGCCGCGTTCCGGTACACCGGGACGACGACGGCGACGCGGGTCACGAGAGCGCGGCCCAGGTGCGGGCCAGCCCCTCGGCCAGGTCGACGGAGGCCCGCCAGCCCAGCAGGGACGCCGCCAGCGACGGGTCGCTGACCCAGCAGTCGGTGTCCCAGTCGCGGCCCGGGTGCGCGCCGGCCGCGACGGCGATCGGCCGCCCGGTCACCCGCGACGCGAGGGACACCAGCTCCTCGGTCGAGGTCTGCACGCCGGTGCCGACGTTGAGCACCTGCCCCGGCGGCAGGTCGTCGGCGAGGGCGGCCCGCACGCACGCGTCCACCACGTCGCCGACCCACACCCAGTCCCGCCGGCTCACCCGCGCCGGCAGCGGGACCACCCCGCCCGTGCGCGCGCCCTCCAGCACGACCGGCACCAGCCGGGTCGGGTGGTCGCCGGGGCCGTACACCTGGAACGCGCGGAGCACCGCCGACCGCACGCCGCGCTCGGCCGCGGCGGCCTGCAGCAGCAGCGAGCCGGCCGCCTTGGTGGCGCCGAAGAACCCCCGGGGGTGCAGTGCGGCGTCCTCGGCCAGCGGCACCGGCGCGGCGGCGTACTCGGTCGAGGACCCCAGCCGGACCACCGCCCGGCACCGGTCGGGCAGCGCGTCGACCAGCCAGGGGCTGATGTTGACCGCGACGGTGTCGGCGCGCTCCGACGGGGTCGTCTTCCGGCGCGCGGCGGCCATCGAGAAGACGACGTCGGGGTCGGCCGCCCGCACGGCGGCGGCCGCAGCGACCGAGTCGGTCAGGTCGACCGACGCGCGCGTCAGCGGGACGACGTCCCACCCGTCGCCGCGCAGTCGGGCGACCAGGTGCCGGCCGACGAAGCCGCCGGCACCGGTGACCAGCGCCCTCACGCCGGCTGGACGGCGGGCACCCCGGTCACGGCGGCGACGAAGGCGGCCCGGCGCTCGGCCACCTCGTCGGCGGTGGCCGTCGCCAGCCCGGTGAGGACGGCGAGCAGCCGCGGGACCTCGACGAAGGGGTCGCGCCCGGCCATGTCGGCGGTGAACGAGCGCCGCAGGAAGGTGAAGTCCGCGCCCAGCCGGACCAGCTCGGCGGCGAGCAGCCAGGCCGGCACCGGGGCGCCGCCCTCGGGCAGGGTCAGCCCGCCGACGCCGAACGTCCCGGGCACCTCCGCGCGGACGGCGTCCACCGTGCCGTCGACCAGCGGTGTGAACAGCCCTCGTGCGCCGCGGTCGATGCGCAGGTCGTTGAGGCCGACGTAGACCCGCGACAGCGGCCGGCGGGCCAGCTCGGCCGCGCGCGCCACGCCGTCCTGCGTCTCGACCAGGATGCCCAGCCCGCACCGGCCGGCGACCAGGTCGAGGGTCCGGTCGACCTCCGCAGGTGTGCGCACCATCGGCAGCAGCAGCTCGTCGGCGCCGCGTGCGACGGCGTCGTCCACCTCGGCCGGCGTCCACGGCCCGAAGCCGTTGACGCGGCACAACAGCCGGCCGTCGGTGGCCGTCCGCATGCGGCTGAGGTCGGCGGGGGTGTCGCTGTTGATCTGGGTGCCTTCGCCGAGCTGGCGGCGGTGTTTCCCGCGCCGCTCCCAGTCCACGACGATCCCGGCCGCGCCCGCGGCGACAACGTCGGCGCCCCAGCCGGGGTCCACCGTGAAGAGGAAGAGGTCCACGCAGGTGAGCTTAGGCACACCTAACCCACAGTCGACACTCAGGCCGGTACGCGGGCGTCGTCCCCGGGGAACGGCAACGCCGCGCCGAGGACGCCGACCGTCACGTCGTCCCCCGCCGCCGGCAGGTCCCAGCCCTCCAGCCGGGCGCTGAACGCGACCCCGGACGGCAGCTCGAGGCGCACCCGCGCGTCGTGGCCGAAGAAGTCGACGCCGCGGACGCGGGCGCGCGGCCCGCTCCCGGCCGCGGGCCCGAGCCGCAGCTGCTCCGGGCGCAGCAGCACCCGCACCGGGCCGTCGGGGCAGGTCCGGTCGAGGTCGAGCACGCCGAGGACCGAGTGCGCCCGGCCGGCGCGGACGTCGGCGTCGAGCACCACCGACTCCCCCACGAAGGTGGCCACGTCGAGGTCCTGCGGGCTGCGGTAGAGGGTGCGCGGATCGGCCAGCTGCACCAGCGTCCCGCCGCGCAGCACGGCCACCTGGTCGGCCATCGACAGCGCCTCGGCCTGGTCGTGGGTGACCAGCACGGCGGTCGCGCCGGCCGCGGTCAGCGCGTCGGCGACCGCCTGCCGGGTCTCCTCGCGCAGTGCGGCGTCCAGCGAGGAAAACGGCTCGTCGAGCAGTACCAGGGACGGCGCGGGGGCCAGCGCGCGAGCCAGCGCCACGCGTTGCTGCTGGCCGCCGGAGAGCTGGTGCGGCGAGCGCCCGGCGAGGGCGGCGTCGAGGCCGACGAGCTCCAGCAGCGCCGCCACCCGGTCGGCGTCGCGGCGCTGGCGGCGCGGCAGGCCGAAGGCCACGTTGCCGGCGACCGACAGGTGCGGGAACAGCCCGCCCTCCTGCGGCACGAAGCCGATGTGCCGGCGCCGCGCGGGCACGCTGCGCCCTGCACCGGCCACGGTGCGGCCGTCGACCTCGACGGTGCCGCGGTCGGGGTCGTCGAAGCCGGCGACCAGCCGCAGCAGCGTCGTCTTGCCGCAGCCGGAGGGCCCGAGCAGCGCGGTGAAGCTGCCCTCGGGCACGTGCAGGTCCACGCCGGTGAGCACGGGCGTCGCGCCGTAGGACTTCGTCACGCCGGTGACGGTCAGGGAGCTCATGGCAGCGGTCCTCGGAGGGTCGGGGGGCGGGGGCTCACGTCGTCAGCCCCCGCCGGGCGTCGCGGCTGAGCAGCACGGTGGCCGGCGCCGACAGCAGCACCATGACCACGGCGTAGGGGGCGGCCGCGCCGTACTCCAGCGCGCTGCTGGCCGACCAGAAGGCACTGGCCAGCGTGGTGGTGCCGATCGGCGCGAGCAGCAGGGTCGCGGTCAGCTCGGTGACCACGGCCAGGAACACCAGCGCCGCGCCGGCGCCGAGGCCCGGGGCGAGCAGCGGCAGCGTGACCCGGCGCAGCCGGTCGGCCGCCGAGGAGCCCAGTGAGGCGGCGACGTCGTCGTAGAGCGGGGGCGCCTGCTCGACGGCGGCGCGCACGGTCACGATCGCGCGCGGCAGGAACAGGATCGCGTAGGCGGCCAGCAGCACCGGCACGGTCTGGTAGGCCCACGGCGTGACCTCGAGGGACACGGTCACCAGCGCCAGGGCGATGACGATGGCGGGCACCGAGCTGCCCAGGTAGGTGCTGCGCTCCAGCAGCGTGGCCACCCGCCCCCGGGCCCGGACGGCGAGCCAGCCGGTGGGCAGCGCCATCGCGGTGGTGACGACGGCGGCGACCGCGGCCAGCCCGAGCGTCGTCCCCGTGGTCTCCAGCAGGGCGGACCGGTCCAGCGCGGTCGACGAGCCGCGCACCATCCACAGCGCCAGGCTGCCCAGCGGCACGGCCAGCGACAGCGCGACCAGCCCGCCCAGGCCCAGCAGCGCCGGGACGGCCAGGGCCCCGAGCCGGACCGGCCGCCCGGCGCGCGCCACCCCGGCCCCGGTCCGGGCGTAGCCCCGCACGCCGCGCAGCCGCAGCTCGGCGAGCAGCAGGCCCAGGCAGAGCAGCAGCAGGACGCCGGCCAGGGCGGTCGCGCCGGGCCCGTTGAAGGTGGCGCGGTACTGGTCGTAGATGGCGGTGGTGAAGGTCGGGTAGCGCAGCATCTGCAGCGCGCCGAACTCGGCCAGCACGTGCAGCGAGACGAGCAGGCCGCCGCCGAGCAGCGCCACCCGCAGCTGCGGCAGCTGCACCCGCCGGAACACCGCCCAGCCGGAGAGGCCCAGCCCGCGGGCGGTGTCCTCGAGGGCCGGGTCCAGGCCGCGGAAGGCGGCGACCACCGGCAGGTAGACGAACGGGAAGTAGGACAGGGTCACGACCAGCAGCGCGCCGCCGTAGGTGTCCAGCCCCGGGAGCAGCGAGATCCAGGCGTAGCTGTTCACGAACGCCGGCACGGCCAGCGGCGCGACCAGCAGCACGTGCCAGAGCCGCCGCCCCGGCAGCGCCGAGCGCTCCACCAGCCAGGCCGCGCCCACCCCGAGGACGGCGCACAGCAGCACCGTGCCGACGACCAGCCGCGCGGTGTTGCCCAGCAGCTCGGCCACCCGCGGGCGGAACACCAGCTCCCGCACGCCGGCCCAGCCGACCTGGGCCATCTCCGCGACGACGAAGACCAGGGGCACCAGCGCGAGCACGGCGACGGCTGCGGCCAGCAGCAGGGTCAGCGGCGCGCGCGTGCGCGACCGCCCCGGGACGGCCGGCCGGGCCGTCGTCCCGGGCTCGGCGGCCGGTGACGCGGGAGCGCTCAGAGCAGCCCCACGTCCTGCATCAGCTCGGTGACGCGCTGCTGGTCCAGCGACCCGGGGTCGACCTGCGGGGCCTGCAGCTCCTCCAGCGGCGGAAGCACGTCGGCCGAGGGGACGCCGTTGCCGACGGCGTACTCGAGTGCGCTGCTCTCGGCCAGCCGCTGCTGCGCCTCGGGGCTGGTCAGGTAGGCGACCAGCTTCTGGGCCTGCTCGGGCTGGTCGGAGGAGGCCAGGACACCGGCGCCGGAGATGCTGAGGAAGGCGCCCGGGTCGGAGTTGCGGAAGAAGTGCAGCTCGGCGTCGTCGCTCTTCAGGCCGTTCTCGGCGCGGTCCCGGTAGAAGTAGTAGTGGTACATGACGCCGGCGTCGATCTCGCCCTCGTCGGCGGCCACCATCACCGCGCTGTTGCTGGGGTAGACGTTCGCGTTGCGCTGCAGCCCCTCGAGCCAGGCGCGGGTCGCCTCCTCGCCGCGCAGCGCCAGGACGCCGGCCACGATCGCCTGGAAGTCCGCGCCGCCCGCGGCGATGCCGATCCGGCCCTGCCACTTCGGGTCGGCCAGGTCGAGGATCGACGCCGGCAGCTGGTCCTGCGGCAGCTGCGCGGGGTTGTAGACGAGCACGGTCGAGCGGGCGGCGAACCCGGTCCAGTTGCCCGTCGAGGGCCGGTACTGCGGGCCGACCTGGTCCAGCGTCGCCTGGTCGATCGGGGCGAGCAGCCCCGCGCGGTCGAGGACGTCGATCGACGGGCTGTTCTCGGTGAGGAAGACGTCGGCCGGGCTGGCCTCGCCCTCCTGCACGATCTGGTTGGCCAGCTCGGCGTCGTTGGCGTCGCGGAACTCCAGCGCGATGCCGGTCTCGTCGGTGAAGCCCTCGAGCATCGTGCGGACCAGGCTCTCGTGCTGGGCGCTGTAGACCGTCAGCGTCTCCGCGGCCCCCGCGTCGCCTCCCCCGCAGCCGGCGAGCACCCCGGCGACGGTGAGGGCGGAGAGGGCGGTCGCGGTGGTCCGCACGAGCCTGGTCACGTAGGAGCTCCAGAAGATAGGCAAGCCAAACCTCAGCAGAAGGTGTACCACGGGCGGCAGCGGGGTGACCCCGCCCGGTCGGCTACAACTCATCGCATGACCGCTGCACCGCTCCGCATGCGCACGGCCCGCTTCGCCGAGCTCACCGGCACCGAGGTCTACGGCCTGTGCCGGCTGCGGGTCGACGTCTTCGTGGTCGAGCAGCAGTGCCCGTACCCCGAGCTGGACGGCCGGGACGTCGAGCCCGCCACGGTGCACCTGTGGTTCGCCGACGAGGACGGCGGGATCGCGGCCACCATCCGGATGCTCGACGACGGCGACAGCCGCGCGATCGGCCGGGTGGCGACCGCGACCGCACACCGCGGCGAGGGGCTGGCGGCGCGGCTGATCGAGGCCGGGATCGCGCTGTGCGAGGGCACGCCGATCACCCTCGGCGCGCAGGCGCACCTGGAGGGCTGGTACGCCCGCTTCGGCTTCGTGCGCAGCGGCCCGGGCTACGTCGAGGACGGCATCCCGCACGTCCCCATGCGCCGCGAGCCGGGAGGAGGACCACCCTCCCCCCACGCCTCGCACGCTCGCAGTGGGCGTCTGGACGGGGCCGTCCAGCTGCGGACGGCGGCCGACCGGCTGGAGGCGCTGGCCGCCCGGACGACGCCCGGCGACTGGCGGGTCGGCGGGCTGCTGGCCACCCGGCCCGAGGTGGTGGCGCACTCCCCCGACGGCGACACCGAGCACGTGGCCGAGGCGCGGGCGGGGACCGGGGCGTGGATCGCGGCGCTCTCCCCCGCGCTGA
Organism: Geodermatophilus sp.; assembly: GCA_035639575.1. Classification (GTDB taxonomy): domain Bacteria; phylum Actinomycetota; class Actinomycetes; order Mycobacteriales; family Geodermatophilaceae; genus Geodermatophilus. The sequence continues at coordinate 12,693 of DASQXT010000407.1, read as the reverse complement.
CCGCGCCGCTGACCGGCTGGCTGCGGGCCGCGGCGGCGGGCGGTGCGGTCGACCCGGCGGCCGAGGCGTTCGCCCGGGCGCTGCTGGCCCGGCTCCCCTGAACAAGGACCCCGTCCTCCCCACCCTTCGCAAGCTCAGGGCGGGACCCGGGACGGGGCCGCAGGAGGACGGGGCCTTCCTCAGGCGTCCCCGCGGCGGCGGCCGGCAGCGCCGGGGACCGCGTCGGTCCGGCGGAGGGCCGGGCCGCCCGGGGCGGCGCCGAGCCGGTCGAGCACCGCCGGGGCGACCCGGCCGACCTCGGGGAGCACGCCGTCGCTCTTGTGCACGTTGCTCGACCACACCGGCTCCGGGTGCGTGTCGACCCCGGCCGCCACGTCCTCGGCGGTGCGCAGCTTGGCGACCTTGTGCACGAGGACGCCGAAACCGATCTTGGCCACGATGTCGGCCGCGGAGTAGCCGACCTGCATGGTGGTGAACCAGGCAGGGGTGACGTCGGCGAAGACCGGGACCGCGTAGACCAGCGGATAGACCCCGAAGCTGCTGAGCAGCACGATCGTCGCGTTCCGCAGGCTCACGGCCGCCTCGGGGCCCATCGTGGGCAGCGATCGGCGTACCGCACCGATGAGCGCGACGTAGAGGTAGGCGAAGAAGGCGGTGCTGATCAGCCCCCACACGACCAGGGCGGTCCGGTCCCGACCCTGGTCGAGCACCTGGGCCCCGAGGTAGCCGGTGGCGATCATGAGGAACGCCGCGGCCATGGTGCTGGAGCGCAGCCGGCGGGCGGCGGACCCGGCGAGCGAGCAGACGGCGAGGAGCTCGACGGTCAGCAGGGGCACCGTGATCGACCAGTCGATGTAGCGGGTGCTCTCCGTCGCCCGTGCCTCCTCGTTCGGCACGAACACGCCACCCTCGAGCCGGAAGCCGCTGTCCCAGTCCTGGTACAGCAGCGCGTAGGCCACCGTGGCGACCGCGGCCAGGCAGAGGGCGGCGTAGGACGAGGGCCGGTACCGCGCGGAGACCTCGTCCCGGCTGGTCAGCGCGTACAGGAAGTACGCGAACAGCGCGAAACCCGCGCCGAGGATGGCGAACTGCACCACGTCGTGGAGGCCCAGCGGCATGGTCTGCAGTTCGGGCACGGGCGGGTCGGTCGGGTCCACGGACCACTCCGGAGGCTCGGGGGCGGGCGGGCCCGTGCCCGGTACCCGGGCGGGCGCGGAGTGCAACCGCGCGGGTCCGCGCCCGGGAGGGTGTCCGGCGCCCCCGTGACGCCGGACACCCTGAACTGTACGAGACCACGAGGTTCAGGTATCGGCGACCGCGGGCACCACCGCGGCCCCGGCGACTGTGCGCTCGGTGTGGTCTCCCACCGCGCCGAGACCACACCCGGCGCACACCGGCGGACGGCGGGAGCCCACCGCGGCGAAGGCGTCAGGCCGGCTGCAGGAACTCCAGCGCCTCACATCCAGCGGGGCAGGGCCGGCAGGTCGCCGTCCGCGGTGAGCTCCTCCCCACGGCTGCGCCCGGTCAGCCAGCCGGTGACCGCCGGCAGCGGCCCGGAGACGGCGACCGCGCCGCTGCCCCACTCGCGGTCACCGGCGAAGAGGACGACGTCGGGCGTCTCCCCGCGGCGGGCCCACGAGGCGAGCACCTCCTCGCAGATCGCGGCCTGCACCTCCTCGTCGACGTCGGCGAAGCCCACGCCGGCGTCGAGGTCGACGGCGTGCACGACGACCTCGATGCAGCGCATCCACGGCACCTCGGCGGCCGGCACCTCGCGGCCGTGCAGGGTGCGCACCGGGGCCGACCAGGCCTCCTCCGGCAGCCCGCGGACGGCGTCGGCGAAGCGGGCGGTGGCGGCGACCAGCTCGGTGCGCAGCCGCGGCGCGTCGAGCGCCGCGGTCTCGGCGATGTCCGCGTCGCGGGCCTCCCGCGAGGGGTACATCGGCGTCTCGGTCCCGGTGCGCGCCCAGGTCAGCAGGTTGCCCATCGCGTCGGCGTTGCGGGCGACGTGGGCCACCACGTGCCGGCGGTCCCAGCCGGGCAGCAGCGAGGCCGCGTCGAACTCCTCGTCGGTCAGCCGGCCCAGCGCGGTGGCGAACAACCGCTCACCATCGGCCCACCGGTCCAGGACCTGCTGCGGTGCGCTCACGCCTGCTCCCTCCCGACGGCGCCGGCCGCGCCGGCGGGACGGTCCCGACGCTAGGGCCCCGGCGGCCGCGACACGAGCCCAGCCGGTGCGTCGCCGGGGCCGTGCGGGGGTAGCGCGGCGGGATGAGCGAGCAGACGAGCCCCGGTGGCTTCGCAGGACGGATCGGCGCGCAGGTCGAGGACGCCGACGACGGCGGCGCGCGGATCGTCTTCGAGGTGCGCGACGAGCACCTGAACCCGGCGGGGACGCTGCACGGGGGTGTGGTGGCCACGCTGGTCGACACCGCGATGGGCCAGGCGGTGCGCACCACCACCGGGGACGGCGAGGTGCCGGCGACCAGCCAGCTCACCGTCACCTACCTGCGGCCGGGGCAGCCGGGCGCGCTCGTCGTGACCGGCCGGGTCCGCACCCGCGGCAAGCACCTCACCGTCTGCGAGGCCGACGTCGAGCAGGACGGCGAGGCGGTCGCGCACGCCGTCGCCACGTTCGCGCTGCTGCACCGGTAGGACCGCGCGGGCCGTGCCCGTTCCCTGGCCCGCGGTCACCGGGACGGGCCGCTGCAGCCTGGTCCGAGGGGTCGAGCGGCCCGTGCGCGGCGGCTGGGGAATGCCGGTCCCGCGGTCCCGGTTCCCGGCGTCATGGCCACTGCGAGCTGGAACGGCACCGTCGTCGCCGAGTCCGACGACATCGTCACCGTCGAGGGCAACGCCTACTTCCCGCGTGCGGCGGTGCGGGACGACGTCCTGCGCCCGTCGAGCACCACCACGGTGTGCCCCTGGAAGGGGACCGCCTCGTACTACACGCTGGAGGTCGACGGGCAGACCAACCCGGACGCCGCCTGGTACTACCCGGAGCCGAAGGAGGCGGCCGCGGAGATCCGCGACCGCGTGGCGTTCTGGCGGGGCGTCACCGTCAGCTGAGACGCCGAGGGCCGGGGTCGGACGTCGTCCGGCCCCGGCCCCGCGTGGGTCTCAGCTGCTCATGCGTGAGCGCAGCAGCGCCTTGCCCTGCTCGGCGCCCTTGCGGCTGTCGCTCTGTGCCTTGCGGAACAGGTCGGCGAGCTCGCTGTCACCGTCCCGCTCCGCGTCCTGGACGTAGGTCTCCAGCCGCAGCGCGTTGCTCAGGCACTGCTCGGTGAACCAGATGAGGTTGTAGTCCTTGTCCTTGGTGCCGGTGACGTCGCCGGTCTCCGTGGCCTGGCTCATCGCGTTCCTCCTCGACGGTTGCTCGGGATCTCGCGCGCCGGCGTCCCCGAGGCGGCTGCCGCGGACGGCACCGGCGAGGCAAGTCCAGCGGATCGGCTCGCGGAGCGGAACCGGCCCGTGCGCGCCGAGTGTCTGCCGGAACGGGCCTCCTGCAGGAGAGCCCTCCGTCAGCGGGGGCGGGTGCCGGCGAGCTCGCGGGCGGCCGCGGCCGCGTCCGCGTCGAGCACGCGGGCGCGCTCCTGGCGCTCGATGAGCTGGTGGTAGCGGGTCCAGGCCTCCTCGGGCCGGACGTCGAGCGCCGCGGCGATCTGCTCCCAGGAGGCGCCGCCACGCAGCGCGGCGCGGAAGCCGGTCAGCTGGCTGTCGCGGGCCTTGTGCGCGACGACCTCGCCGAGCGCGAGCAGCTCCAGGGACTCGGGGACGTCGAGCGACGTGGTGGCGGACCGGAACGAGGTCCAGTCGTCGGCGTCGACGTCCTGCGCGGTGTTCAGCGTGGTCTCCCCGCTGTCCCGCCGGGCCAGGAAGTCCAGGCGGGTGACGGCCGTCGTCAGGGAGAACTCCTGCTCGAGGGCGTCGGGTGTGATGCTCATGCGGCATCCCATCCCCGGGGTGCGCCGCAGGTCAAACGCGGTGCGACCGAGATCTCCCCGATCCAGCGAGCCCGGACCGACCGCTCCCGGGCGCACACGTGCCGCCTGCCCGGGACAGCCGCGAGGGCCCGCTCCCGGGTGGGAACGGGCCCTCGCTGGCCCCGTCCAGAGGCTCGCCACGAGCTTGCGAGTGGAGAGGAGGACGGGGTCCTTTCTCACTCGGAGACGCCCACGGCCTCCTTGGCCAGCGCGGCCAGCTGCGTCTGCGTGGCGTTGACGACGCTGGTCCGGTTCTTGTGGGTCTCCTCGTAGCGGATGACGACCCGGACGTCGTGGGCGCTCTTGAGCTCCTTGACCGCCTTGATGGCGTCCTGGGTCGACAGCGAGTCGTAGCCCTTGATCGGCAGCTCGTCGGCGCTGACGTCGCCGAGCTCCTCGCGGGCGGCCTTGGCGGCGTTCGCGGCGTCCTTGTTGCCCTCGCGGCGGGCGATCCGCTCGGCCCGGCGCAGCGCGGCGCTGCGGCCGACGGTCAGCGTCTCGCGGACGGCGTCGGTGAACGAGGAGGCCTTGTCGGACGCCTCGTTCAGCCGCTCGCCGGCCTGCTCACGACGCTGGTGCACCGACTCGACGACCTCGTTGACCCGGTTGGCCCAGAAGCGGACCGGGGCGTTGGCCGCACGGGCGGCGGTGCCGGCGACACGCTGCAGCGCGGTGGCCTGCAGCGCGGCCGGGCCGCCCATGGCCTCCTCGGCGAGCACGACGGTCAGCCACTCGACGGTGGCCTGGTGCGCGGTGATGAGCCGCTCGGCGAGCTGGCGGACCTTCGGCAGCTCGGCCTGCTCGGCGAGCACCTTGACGTAGGTGGCGCGGTCGAGCAGCTGGTGCTCCAGGGAGAGGTCCTGCAGCAGGGCCTCCTCGAACGCCTCGGTCTGCTCGAAGCCGGCCTTGAGGACGGCGGAGAGGCGGCCCACGGCGGGGGTCACGACGTCCGGCACGCCACCGAGGGCGCGCAGCTGCTCGGTGATGGCCCGGGTCCGCTCGGCGGCGTTGTCGGCGTTCTGGGTGAGCTCACGACGCACGGCCTCGGTGCGAGCCTGCGAGATGCGGGTGCGGGCGACCTGCTCCTCGGTCTGGGTCAGCAGGACGAGGGCACGGAGCTGGTTGATGATCTTGGCGTTGTCGGTCATGACTTGGGGAACTCCAGACATCGGGGATGACCTGACGTCTGGAGTCTTGCCCACGATCACCCGCCTGCTAACTCCTGCAAGCGTCGTGCTTGCTGTGAACCGCATCACCACACGTCGACAGGTCGACGTGTGGTGATGCGGTGGACGGGGTGGCTCAGCGGGCGGGAACGGTGGGCTTCGACGGGCGGTCCAGGCGGAGCACCGGCTGGGTCAGCTCGTCGGCCAGCGGCGACCGGGGCCGCGGCCGGACCACCGGGGTCACCGGGACGGCCGCGCCGCAGCCGACGCAGAACCGGCCCTGCTGACGGGCCGCACCGCACTTCGCACACGCCGACATCGGCGTCCTCCTCGTCCTCGGGAAGTCCGGCGACTTCGCCCGGCCGGAGCCTGCCAGGACGGCGTCCGCCCCGGTGCGGAGTGGGACGGGTGGGACGAGCTGTCGTCCAACCGTTGCCGGACGATCACGTGAGCAGGTCGAGCAGCCGGTCGAGGAGCGGCACCTGGCCCGCCACCAGCTTCTCGCGGGCCTCGTCGACGGTCAGCCAGGCGGCGCGGTCGATCTCGGGGAACTCCTGCACGCGGCCCGAGCGCGGCGGCCACTCCAGGGAGAAGGTGTTGCTGACCGCGGCCGCCGCGTCGAGGTCGCCCTCCGCGGCCCAGGCGGTGAGCCGCTTGCCGCCCGACTGCCGGACCTCACCGAGCGGCACCAGGTCGGTGACGGGCGCCGGGGAGCCCAGCTCCTCGGCGAACTCCCGCAGCGCGACGTCCCGCGGCTCCTCGTCCGGGCCGTGCTCGCCCTTGGGGATCGACCAGGCGCCGGCGTCCTTGCGCGCCCAGAACGGCCCGCCCATGTGCCCGACGAGCACCTCCACGCCGCGCGCGGGGTGCCGCCGGTAGAGCAGCAGCCCCGCGCTGGTCCTCGGCACGGGCCCCATCCTCGTCCGCGTGCCACCCGGCCGCCTGCGGGTGCGGCCGCTGGAGGACACCGGCTCGTGAGAACCGGCTCGTGGGAGCGACGCCGCCCGGCGCAGGGGGAGGCAGCCGGGCGGCGTCGCGGTCTACAGGTGGGCGAGGGCCTCGGGCAGGTCGACGACGTCGGCGTACTTGGCGTCGAGGTCGGCGAGGTTGTTGTCGTGCAGCGCCGCTGTCCGGTCGGCGCAGGCCTGACGCACCACCTGCGGGCGGAAGCCGCAGTTGAGCGCGTCCATGGCGGTGGCCCGCACGCAGCCCGACGTCGAGACGCCCGCGACGAGCACCGTGTCGACACCGGCCGCGTGCAGGGTGGGAGCCAGCGAGGTGCCGAAGAAGGCCGAGGCGTACTGCTTGACGACGACCGGCTCGCCGGGTCCCGGTCGCAGGGTCAGCGCACCCCAGTCGCCCGGCGCGTCCTCGGCGAAGCAGGCGAGCGCCGGCACCTTGCGGACGAACAGCCCGCCGTCCCCGAGTCCGGAGGCGTAGCGGACCGCCGTCCACACGACCGGGTGCCGACCTGCCCGGGCGGCCGCCACCAGCTCGGCCGTCGCGCCCACCGCGGGGCCCGGGTCGGGCAGGGCGAAGGGGCCGCCTGGCTCGGTGTAGGCCCGGCACAGGTCGATGACCAGCAGCGCGGGTCGGGCCCCCCAGCCGACCCGGCCGGAGAACGCCGACCCGTGCGGCCCCGGTGCCGGCTCGGGGACGCTCACGGAACCGCCCCCCGCCGCGAGATCTGCACGCTCGCGCCCGCCCTCACGCCGACGTCCACACCGGGCGCTTCGGGGCCGGCAGGCCGGTCTCCTCCTCGCAGCGGGCCAGCAGTTCCTCGACCGGCGGCCCCATGTCGAACACCGGCAGTTCGCCGGGCCGGTCGGCGCGCATGCGGTCGCGCAGCGTCGCGGTGGCCTCGGCGTCCACCTCGCCGTCCTCGGTGACGCAGACGCCGTACCGCTCGGCACCGGCGGCCGTGACCAGGCCCCGCCGCACCTCCTGGGCCACCAGCTCCGGGTCGCGCTCGAGGGGGTCGCCCCACCCGCCGCCGCCCCAGGTGACGAAGTGCAGGACGTCGCCCGGGAACACCGGCACGCCGTGACACTTGCTCGGCAGCACCTCACGGGTGCCGTCGGCCCGGTCGATCCACTTGCGGCCGCGGGCGCCGGGGTGCCCGCCGTTCACGCCCCACGGGTAGGTGAGCCAGCGGTCGTCGTGGATCGCGATCTCGCCGGGTTCCTCGAACACGTAGGCGACGTCGACGCCGTTGCCGCCGCGGTGCAGGCCCGGGCCGCCGGTGTCGGGGACGGTCTCCCACGTCTCGATCCGCAGCGGGTAGTAGGACTCGAGGTACTCGCAGGGGATGTTGACGAAGCTCGGCCACAGCGAGTGGCCGTCGGGGCCGTCGCCGAGCGGCCGGCCGGGGATGCCGCCGAAGCCGATGGAGTACAGCTGGAACCACTCCCCCTTCCGCGAGCCTGCGGAGTAGTGGCCGGAGTACATGAAGTGCGGCGAGGAGGAGAAGCCGGCGGCGTTGAGCAGCGCCGGGTTGGTCTGCCCGAGCAGCCCGCCGAACAGGTCGAACACCCGCCCGATGCCGTGGTTGCGCCCGTTGAGCGCCGCCGGGTGCTTCGGCTTCCAGTACGAGCCGTCCGGGATCGTGACGTCGACCAGCGGGTAGAACCCGTCGTTCCACAGGATCTGCGGGTCGGCCACGGTGATCATGTAGATCCCGAAGAACATCCGGGTCAGGTTCTCGTTGATGTAGTAGTTGATCGGCCCGGCCGCCTGGGGCGAGGAGCCGGTGAAGTCCAGGTGCACCTTCTCGCCGGTGCGGGTCAGGGACAGCTTCAGCTCGTACGGGCCGTTGCCGACGCCGTCGTCGCAGATGTAGTCGGTGAACGACAGCGTCCGCCCCTCCTCGAACACCGTCTGCAGCAGCACCTTCATGGCGTCGTGGTTGCGCTGCAGCAGCGCGTCGAGCGCCGAGAGGTAGGTCGCCGTCCCGAACCTCTCGCACATCTCCACCACCCGGCGCGCGGCGGTGCGGCAGGCGGCGACCAGGCCGTTGAGGTCGGCGCGGTTCCAGTCCGGCATGCGGACCTGGTTGAGGATGATCCGCAGCGCGTCCTCGTTCAGCTCGCCCCTGCGGTGGAGCTTGAACGGCGGGATGACCACGCCCTCCTCGTAGATGGTCCGCGCGTCGGTGGGCATGGACGACGGCGTCTTGCCGCCCACGTCGGACATGTGCCCGAACATCGACGCCCAGCCCACGACCCGGCCCTCGTGGAAGACCGGCATCACCAGCAGCCAGTCGTTGGCGTGGCTGATCGCCGCCCCGCAGGCGTACGGGTCGCTGGTGAGCAGGACGTCGCCCTCCTCGACGGTGTCGTCGAAACCCTCGAGGAAGTCGGGGATGGACAGGCCGAACTGGCCGACGACCATCTTCCCGCTCGGGTCGCCGATCAGCGGGAACTCGTCGTGCTGCTCGCGGATGCCCGGCGACAGCGCGGTCCGGAAGAGCACCTCGTCCATCTCGTAGCGGGCGTTGCGCAGCCCGTTCTCGATGAGGTCGAGGGTGACCGGGTCGACGTCGACCCGCTGCACGTCCCCGGTCGCGGTCTCGACGATGCGTGCCATGGCGCTCAGCCCTCCTGCACGGGGTTGATGAGCAGCGAGCCCGAGGCGTGCACGGTGGCCGCGTGCCCGGGCAGGACGAGGGTGGTGGAGTCCATCTCGGTGACGATCGCGGGGCCGCGCACGACGTCGCCCCCGCGCAGCCGTCCGCGGTCGTAGACGGCGGCGTCCACCTGCTCCCCGCCGACGTGGATCGCGTGCTCGGCGACCAGGGCCGCCTTCGGGTCGCCGTCCCCGGGTTCGAGGTGCACCGGGGCGACGTCGGGCCGCGGGCCGGTGACGGTGGCGCGGGCGTTGACCAGCTCGTGGTCGACCTGCAGGAGGAAGGAGAAGAGCCGGTCGTGCTCGGCGTCGAACGCCTCCCCCAGCCTCGTCAGGGCGTCCGCGTCCTCCCCATCCGCGCCGCCCTCGCCGTCGAGCCACGAGGGGTCCACGGCGACCGGGATCTCGAAGCCCTGCCCGTGGTAGCGGACGTCGACCTGGTAGCCGACCGTCTGCTCCTCCCGCGGCAGTCCCTGGGCGGCCAGCCGCTCGCCGGCCTCGTCGGCCAGCTCGCGCAGGATCTGCGCCAGCTCGGCGCCGGTCAGCTGGCCGAACCGGCGCAGCACGGTCCGGGCCGACTCGTCCCGCCGGCTGGTGGTCGCGTCACCGAGCGCGCAGAGCAGGCCGGGACCCGGCGGGATGATCACCGGCCACGCGCCGGTCAGCTTCCCGAGGGCGTTGGCGTGCAGCGGCCCGGCGCCGCCGAAGGCGACGAGGGCGAAGTCGCGCGGGTCGAAGCCCTGCTGCACCGACACCAGCCGCAGGCCGCCGAGCATGTTCTCGTTGACGATGTCGACGATGCCGGCCGCCGCGGCCTCCGGGGACTCCAGCCCCATCGCCTCGGCGACCTTGCCGACCGCCGCCCGCGACGCCTCGACGTCCAGGGTGATCTCCCCGCCTGCGAGGGACGAGGGCAGGTAGCCGAGGACGACGTTGGCGTCGGTGACCGTCGGCTCCACGCCGCCCTTGCCGTAGGCGGCCGGCCCGGGGTCGGCGCCGGCCGACTGGGGGCCGACCCGCAGCGCCCGCGTCAGCTCCGGCACGTGGGCGATCGAGCCGCCGCCGGCGCCGACGGTCCGGACGTCGACGCTCGAGGCGCGCACCGACAGGTCGCCGACCTTGGTCTCCCGGCCGATCCGCGGGTCGAGGTCGCGGACCAGCGCGACGTCGGTCGAGGTGCCGCCCATGTCGAAGGTGATCAGGTCGCGGTGGCCGCACTGCTCGGCGACCCACACCGCGCCGGTGACCCCGCCCGCCGGGCCGGACAGCAGCATGGTGACCGGAGCGGCGACCGCGGCGTCGGCCGACTGCAGCCCGCCGTCGCTGCGCAGGATCGACAGCTCGCCGGTCACGCCGCCCGAGGCCAGCCCGTCGGAGAGGTGCTGCACGTACTTCTTGACCTGCGGCTGCACGTAGCCGTTGGCGACCGTGGTGAGCGTCCGCTCGTACTCCCGCAGCTCGGGCAGCACGTCGGAGGACAGCGACACCGGGACGCCGGGCAGCACCTCGGCGGCGATCGCGGCGATGCGCTGCTCGTGCGCGGGGTCGGCGAAGGAGTTGATCAGCGAGACGGCGAGCGCCTGCACGCCGCGCCCGCCCAGCTCCTGCAGCTGCCGCCGGACGTCGTCGTCGTCGAGCGGGCGGACCACCGAGCCGTCGCTGGCGATCCGCTCGTCGATCTCGACGGTGTTCTCCAGGTCGGCCAGCGGCTCGGGCTTGGGCCAGATGATCCAGCCGGCGAGCCCGCCGGGGACGAACGAGCGGGCGATCTGCAGGACCTGCCGGAAGCCCCGGGTGGTGACCAGCCCGACGGTGGCGCCCTTGCCCTCGAGGATGGCGTTGGTCGCGACGGTGGTGCCGTGCAGCACCTGCGCGACCTCGCTCATCTCGATGCCGGCGTCGGCGCAGACCCGGCCGATCCCGGTGAGCACCCCGACGGCCTGGTCGGCCGGTGTCGAGGCGGTCTTCGCCCGCCAGGTCGCCCCGCTGTCCTGGTCGACCAGCAGCACGTCGGTGAAGGTGCCGCCGACGTCGACACCGAGCCGGTAACTCATGCGGACTCCTCTTCTCTGGCGGCCTGGTCTGCCATCCGCACCCGCGCGGCGCGCACCATCACGGCGCGGGCGTTGGCGATGTGCGAGGTCATGACGGCGCGGGCCCACTCCGGGTCCCCCGCGCGGAGGGCGGCGACGATCTCGCCGTGGTGGGCCAGGCTGCGCCGCAGCGACGCCTCGTCGTAGGTCAGGAAGTTGCGGCGCACGATCGGCGGGTGGATCGCCGCGGCCAGCGCGGTGGCCAGCGTGGGGTGCGCGGCGAGGGCGACGAGCCGGTCGTGGAAGGCGCGGTTGAGCGGGACCAGCGCGTCGAGGTCCTGCCCCGGCCCGGGGGTGCCGACCTCGTGCATGCGCCGCGCGAGGTCGTCCAGCTCGTCGACGTCGGCCGGCGTGGCGTTCGGGACGGCGTGCGCGGTCAGCTGCGGCTCGAGGACCGACCGCAGGTCGAAGACGCCCTCGAGCTCGGCCACCGTCCAGGTGACGACGCGCGCGCCGCGATTGGGGGTGATCTCGACCAGTCCCTCGGCGGCCAGCCGGGACAGGGCCTCGCGCACCGGCGTCCGGCTGACCCCCAGCCGCTCGGCGAGCTCGACCTCACCGAGGCGGGCGCCGGGGGCCAGCTCACCGCCCATGATCAGGTCGCGCAGGGTCGCCAGCGCCCGTTCCGCGGACGTCAGAGCTCGTGTCACAGGTCACACCTCCCGCACGATTGCATGCAACGTAGGGGTGAGGGAGGTGCGGCACAAGGGGCTATACACGGACGACCTCGGGTCGCTCCTGCGGCTTGCGTGGCTCGTCACCCCGGGTACAGACTGCTCGCCGCCGAGGCACCTCCGGTCGGGTGTTGTATGCAACCGGCCGCCTTGGCGTCGTGACACCGGCAGTCCGGCCGGATCGCCCGGCCGACCTCCGAGGAACGAGGACAGGTCATGGTCTCTGCAACGCTCACGCGTCCGGCCGACCAGGTCGCGACCTACGGGTACCTGGTGAACCTCGTCGAGCGCTACTTCTCCTGCGTCGACGACAACGACCTGGACGGAGTGCTCGACTGCTTCACGGAGGACGCCGTCCTCACCATCCAGTCGGCCCACTCCACGCACACCGGTCGCGACAGCGAGCTGCGCCAGATGTACGAGGACCTGTTCGCGACCTACGCGCCGCGCATGCGGCACATCCACTTCACGCACGTGGCGGACCCGGCGAACAACCGGATCGCCTCGCAGTTCACCGTCGAGCTGACCGACGTGGAGGGCAACGAGGTCACGCTCACCAACTGCAACTTCTTCTACCTGGAGGGGCTGCGGTTCCGGCGGGTCTTCGTCTACATGAGCGACGGCGTCAACGTCCTGCACTGACCGTCCCGCGGGGCTGGACACGAACGAGGAGGCCCACGTGGGAGACCTACTGGGAGGCGGCCGCGCACCGCGGGCCCGGCTGCGCGAACTGCTCGCGGCGCCCGCGCCGCTCGTGGCGCCGGGCGCCTACGACGCGCTGTCGGCCCGGCTGGTGGAGCAGGCCGGCTTCGACGCCGTCTACATGACCGGCTTCGGGACGACGGCCTCGCTCATCGGCCGCCCGGACGTCGGGCTGCTCAGCGGCGCGGAGATGGTCGACAACGCCCGCCGGATCGCCACGGCGGTCGACGTCCCGGTCATCGCCGACGCCGACACCGGGTACGGCAACGCGCTCAACGTCGTCCGCACCGTGCAGCTCTACGAGCAGGCCGGCGTCGCCGGCATCCAGCTCGAGGACCAGGTCATGCCCAAGAAGTGCGGGCACATGAGCGGCAAGGCGCTGATCGGGACCGACGAGATGGTCGGCAAGGTGCACGCCGCCGCCGCCGCCCGGCGCGACCCCGACCTGGTG